>JARIDM010000186.1 GCA_029263945.1 Sporosarcina sp. | reverse complement strand
GGATATTGTTCAAGAGAAAACTCTTGTATTATATCCCTTATTTTATTTGTCGTTAAGCATTATATAAACGAGGCAGCCGCACATAAAGATATATTCAATACATACTAGGTTTTTATACATCGCAATTGAGAGGGAAGGGGATTTCCTTGGGGCACAGGGTTTGTGTGATTGGGGCTGGCATCGGTGGACTGATGGCAGGGGCGATGTTGGCTAAAGAAGGATATGAAGTGAAGGTTATTGAGAAAGCGACAACAGTTGGCGGCTCGGCAGGTTCGTATGTACGAAAAGGACATACTTTTCCGACAGGCGCGACGATTGCTTTTGGGTTGGAAGAGCAAGGGTTACTAGATACGTTGTTCAAAGAACTCGACATGAAGATTCCGTTTGAGCTTCAAACGCACCCGATGGATGTTGTGTTGGAAGACCGCAAGATTTCGCTCTATCAAGATCGTGTCGCGTGGACAAAAGAGTTAGAACAAGTCTTTCATGAAAGAAAAGAAGACGTTTTGGCTTTTTGGCACAAATTAGAACGGATTGGTGAGGCTGTATTCGGTGTGATCGCTACAGGTGTATCTTTGCCTATTCAACGCGTCTATGATCTTGGGAAACTTTAAGGTCACGCATTCTCGCATCTCTATCAATACGTATGGTCCTATTTATTTTTTTAAAAAAAGCCTATCATTCAATGATGAAATGTATGTCAAATGTAGTGTTTTGTTGTATAATACACTGTAGAGAATTTTTCTAGCTATTAAAAGATTGAGTTTGATAAACTTTATTATACTGTTTGATTAGGGGACGCTAAATCGTTCTCCTTAAATATCACTAGTGTTAAAAGGACTTACATTTTTCGTTGATATGCTTCTTTCTGATAAAAGAAGAAGCAATTAACTATCTACTATTAAAGATCGGGGACTAAAGTCATGAATGGATTTACAGGTTTTATTGGAAAAACAACGAATCGTTCACAAGTATTAGAAAATATGATGGAAAAGATTGTGCATAGGGGACCTGATTCTTCAGATATGTTTGTAGAAGATGAAGCTGCAATAGGTTATCGTTCCCTAAGCAACGTAAATTCTAAAAATGTTGAAGAACAATATTATAAAAATCTCGACTCCTTAGTTTTAGCCTATGACGGCCTGATTTACAATGCCAAAGAGCTAAGAGAAGGACTGATTTCTAAAGGCTATGTGTTTAAGACGGAGACAGATAGTGAAATCCTGATTCATGGATATGAAGAGTATGCAGAAAAATTACTGGAAAAAATACGCGGTGTTTTCGCTTTTGTTATATGGGATCGCAAAAGTAAAAAACTATTTGCTGCACGTGATAAATTCGGTGTAAAACCATTTTATTATGCACACATGAATGATGTCTTTTTCTTCGGATCTGAAATTAAGAGTTTTCTTCCGCATCCGAGTTTTAAGAAAGAATTTAATGAACAAGCGTTAAAGCCTTATTTAACATTTCAATATCCAGTGTTAAATGAAACGTTTTTTAAAGGTGTATTCAAGTTACATTCATCGACTTATATGACGTACGAAAACAATAAAGTTACGATTAAACGCTACTGGGCACCTAATTTCAATCCGACGGACGGACCGTTAGAAGAACTTGTAGATCAGATTTCTGAAGTGGTAAAAGAAACTGTTGAAGTGCATCAAAATAGCAATGTTGAAACTGGATCATTTTTATCAAGTGGTGTAGATTCCAGCTATGTTGCGTCCATAATGAAACCTGAGAAAACATTTACAGTAGGTTTCAGTGACAAAAACTTCTCGGAAATAGATAGTGCAAATGCATTGTCTGAACAACTTGGAATTACAAATGTGAATAAGAAATTAGATCCAGATTTATGTTTTGATAAGTTAGGTGAAATTCAGTACATGATGGATGAACCACACTCTAATCCATCAATTGTGCCCTTATATTTCTTATCAGAACTTGCGAGTCAAAATGTGAAAGTCGTTTTATCTGGTGAAGGTGCAGATGAGTTATTTGGTGGCTATGCAGAGTATGAAACAGCGCCACTTATGAAGAAATATAAAAAGGTGCCATCATTAATTAGAAAACCTCTAGGTAAGTTAGCGAAAAGTCTGCCCGAAATGAAAGGACGAATGTTCTTGATTAAAGGTGGTTTACCAGTGGAGGATTGGTTTATCGGACAAGCGAAAATCTTTTCCGAGAAGGAAGCAAACGGTGTCGTTACAGAATCGTATAGCCATGCGCCAACCGTTAAGGAGATCGTCAAGCCGTTTTATGACCAAGTTAAAAACGAAGATGATGTCACTAAAATGCAGACATTAGATTTGCAACTTTGGCTTGCAAACGACATCATGTTGAAAGCAGACAAAATGAGTATGGCCCATTCACTAGAAGTACGTGTTCCTTTCATGGATAATAAAGTGATGGAAATGGCGGCAAAAGTACCAACAAAATATCGTGTGAATGAAATTGATTCAAAGTATGCATTCCGTTTGGCAGCGACACGTTCGCTTCCTAAAGAATGGGCAAATCGTAAGAAAATAGGATTTCCAGTACCAATTCGACATTGGATTCGCGAAGAGAAATACTACGAAATCATTAAGGCAAGCTTTGAAAGTTCTGAAGCAGCAACGTTTTTCAATCAACAAAAAATTATTGAGTTGTTAGAAAGCCATTATAAAGGTGACGTGAATAATGGACGTAAAGTATGGACGATCTATATGTTCCTCGTTTGGTATTCGGAGTATTTCGGGCATAGTACTTCAAGGAATAACATATAATAACCACCATACAATGATGATTGTCTGCGTTTAAAAACCTTACAAAAGCGTTTGTAGATGTAGTGTGAATGATAGGCAGTTATTTAGGTTTAACAATATCTTTCATAATAACCTTATTCTAATTGAGTAATAAAACCCTATTATGAAATTGTTTGAAGAAAACAAGTTAATTTAATATCCCATTAAACCTTCAGAAAAGGTTGCGATGCAAGCTATTTCTGGAGGTTTTATTCTAAATAGCACAATTGCTAAGGCTAGATATGCTAACAATAGACATACTTCTAGATCAATCCCACATCAAATTCCACAGGCTACCAAGCGTAGTCATATCCTTCTAACAAACGTAATAAGTCCATGCGCACAGTCCCTTCAAGTATTTTTTTAAAGATAAATAGAAAGGATAATAATTTAAGGTAGGGGAAATCTATTGGAAATTAAAGGTCAACCTATTAATTATACTTTGGTGTTAATTTTGGTTTCTCTACTATTCGTCAGTAGTTTATTCTTTTATTTTAGTGATTTAGATGCCACAGACTGGAAAAAATTTAAAGCATCTTTCTCTAAATCAGATGGACAATTTATATTAACAAATAGTAGAAGTGGCTTGCCAATTGAAGACTATATGATTTTCATATCAGAAACTGCTGATGAAAATCCGTTTACATCAGGAAAAACAAATGAATTAGGTGAAGCGAAAATTCATGGTTTAGTTAAAGGAAGTAAATATATTATAAAAGTTGCACCTGAGAATACAGATATGGCCTTACTGAAAGAAGAACCAGGGATAATGTATGAACATCATGCAACGCGAGACGTTTTCTATTTTCAGACATTTATACCGCTTGAAGAAAGTTATATTGATGTCCCTAATGTCTTGCAAAACCCTGAA
>JARIDM010000164.1 GCA_029263945.1 Sporosarcina sp. | reverse complement strand
GCACTAGGCATTCCTGTTGCAAAAATGTCTGGACGTGGGTTAGGGCATACGGGCGGAACGCTTGATAAGCTAGAGGCTGTTCCAGGATTCCATATTGAAATTACAGACAAAGAATTCTTCGATTTGGTGAATGAAAATAAAATTGCGGTCATTGGGCAGTCTGGTAATATTACGCCTGCGGATAAAAAGATTTACGGCTTACGTGATGTGACAGCAACGGTTAATTCGATTCCACTCATTGCGAGTTCCATTATGAGTAAAAAAATTGCGGCAGGGTCAGATGCCATTGTACTAGACGTAAAAGTTGGTTCAGGTGCTTTTATGAAGGACTTGACGATGGCGCGTGAATTAGCGAAAGCAATGGTTCAAATTGGAAATCAGGTAGGACGCGATACGATGGCTGTGATTTCAGACATGAACCAACCACTTGGTTATGCGATAGGGAATGCTTTAGAAATAAAAGAAGCGGTAGAAACGCTTCAAGGAAAAGGACCAAAAGATTTACATGAACTTTGTTTAACGCTTGGCAGTTATATGGTCGTCTTAGCTAAGAAGGCTGAAACGATAGAAGAGGCACGTGGTATGTTAGAAGCAGTCATTGACAATGGTAAAGCGCTTGAAGCCTTTAAATTGTTCTTACAATCACAAGGCGGCGATATCTCTGTCATTGATGATTTGACAAAACTTCCAACAGCAAAAAATATCGTTGAAGTACCAGCAAAAGAAGCTGGCTATGTCTCTCAAATTATTGCGGATGAGATTGGAACTGCAGCTATGTTATTAGGCGCAGGACGTGAAACGAAAGAATCAGTCCTCGATTTAGCGGTTGGTCTTGTATTACACAAGAAAATTGGGGATGAAGTAAAAGTCGGCGAATCCCTGGTGACAATTCATGCAAATCAAGAAGACATCGAATCGGTGAAAGAGAAGATTTATCATGCTTATGAAATGTCTGCATCAACAGTAGGACCCGCAACGTTAATTCATGAAGAAATTACAAAATAAAAGGAGATAATTCAAATGAATAAAGCAAAAATGATCGACCACACATTATTGAAAGCTGATGCAACAAAATCAGGCATTACGACTGTTATAGAAGAGGCAAAAGAATATGGCTTTGCTTCGGTTTGTGTCAACCCGACTTGGGTGACTTACGCAACTGAACAATTAAAAGGAACAGAAGTGCTTGTTTGTACGGTGATTGGCTTTCCACTTGGCGCTAGTACATCTGCTGTAAAGGCCTTTGAAACAAAAGATGCGATCACAAATGGTGCTGGTGAAATCGATATGGTCATTAACATCGGTGCATTAAAAGACAACAATGATGCATTAGTCGAATCGGACATCCGCGCAGTTGTGGAAGCCGCAAACGGCACATTGGTCAAAGTCATTATCGAGACGTGTTTGTTGACGGATGAAGAAATTGTTCGTGCATGTGAGCTTTCTGTTAAAGCAGGCGCTGACTTTGTCAAAACATCAACGGGCTTCTCGACAGGCGGTGCAACGGTTGAAGATGTTGCGTTAATGCGTAAAACAGTTGGACCAACAATTGGTGTGAAAGCATCAGGTGGTGTGCGCAGTGGAGCAGATTTTGATGCAGTGGTGAAAGCTGGTGCAACTCGAATTGGTGCTAGTTCTGGGATTAGCATTGTTAAAGGCGAAGTATCTGACGCAAGTTACTAAGTGTTAAGAAAGGCATAAAGAGCACTAAAAAATTAAACCATGTAACACCAGCGTATAAACTGGTGTTACATGGTTTTTTACTTGTGCGAACTTCAGTAAATCATGCTGAAAGCCTTTTTTTACGCTTTCTTCTCTTCAAGATAAACGTAATGAGTAGTGTAATAAGCACAATTACGCCGAGCACTACCGCATAGACCGTTAAGATAATACCGTTTGGTTTTTTAAGGATGGCCAAGAGATTGGCATTTTGTTCGATGATTTTTCTGTTTTGGACGTCCTCATAATAAGTGGGTACTTGTGGCACGCCGTCTACTTGGTCAAAGGATTTGAAATAGTTGGCGATGGCTACCCATTCTTTCACTTCTTGGTCACCGTTCATATAAAGGATATGGTCTTCAAAGTCATCAATCGGTGTGCCGTCTTTTGTTTTTGGCACGACGGATAGAATGCCAAAAGACTTTTCATTGACGAAAGGAAGCATTTGTACAGAATATAAGCCGCCAATAACGCGGTAAAGTTTTTTATCATCGATTTCTTCTGTTGTTCCGTCAAAGTCTTGTAAATGAATGTCGGTCACTTTGTTGAAAATAAAACGATTGGTATTAAACGTATACTGTAAACCAGCAATATACAGTTGAACCTCATTCATGATAGGTGTAATGGAGGCATCGACTTCTGCGACAGTCTTCAATTCTTTCCCCGTTAAATAGATATTGACTAAAGGATAACCTGAAATTTCATCAGGACCAATGCCTAATGAATTCACATTGAAGACATGCGAAACCGTGATATCCCCTTTGCCAAACGAATCTCGCACCGTTCCCATAGGGACAACAGCCGCGGCGATCGGTTCATAATCATTGCCTTCGACTTGTTGAATCATATGAATAAACGAATCTCCGATTAAATTCCCGATAGGTTCTTCTGCTTGAATTAACCCGAACTTCGAAAAAGCTGTAAAATCGAAAGGCGAGTAGGCGAGCACTTCGTCAAAGGTCATGTCAAAATGACGAAGGTATTTGTCTTGTATGGACTGTTTATGAGTTTCGATTATTTGTTTAACTTCTTTGTTTTCTTCAAAGGTATCATCGATTCGGATAAGTTCGTAGTCATTGAGTTGCCAAGTGTTATTGGCATCTTTTGAAATGGTGATTTTACCTAAGTTTTCTCCGTATTCACCAGATGAACCGATGATTGTGTTGCCGACTAAAATCGGATCATTTAGCGTTGTATGGCTATGTCCGCTAATGACGACATCGATGTCTGGTACGTTTTTAGCAAGTAGTTCATCTTCAGATGTTGCTGGGTCATCAGACGTTCCTGAATGGGAAATGGCAATGACCAAGTCAACGTTCTCTTCGTTTTTCAGTGTAGCCGCGGTCTTTTTTGCGCTTTCAACTGCATCGGCAAAGGTTACCCCAGCCATCGGGGCATTTCCATCGGCTTCGTCTCCCACCAAACCTAGAATGCCAATTTTAATGCCTTTCCGTTCAACGACTAAGTAATCTTTCACACCGTATTCCGTCATCGCTTCTTGCAAATCTGTTAGGTTTTGAGAGAGTTTTCCTTCTTCATCTGGTGGGAAAGTAGTGTTCGATGCAACCATATCAGGAAGTATATCCCCACTATTCATTGCGGCGCGTAGAC
>JARIDM010000149.1 GCA_029263945.1 Sporosarcina sp. | reverse complement strand
ACCGTCAATACTTACAAATGCGTCCGTCATCGCACGGTGCAATTTTTGTTCCGTATTATACTCATGAATTCGAGGTAAACTATATTTATATCGACCGTCGGACATTGGAACTTTAATGAGATGCATTTCTTTAATGTCACGAGAAACTGTCGCTTGTGTGACATCTACTTTTGCATCTTTTAAACTTTGGACAAGCTGGTCTTGTGTTTCAATATCTTTTTTTGAAATAATATCACGTATACGTATATGCCGTTGACCTTTATTCACATATATCCTCCTTTACTCAACTTTAATAAAAGAAAAACGCGCAATAGATGCGCGCTACAGTAATTCTTTGTAAGCGTCGGAAACAAGCGCATCAAACATGTCTTCATCAAAGTTCTTTTCAGCCTTTGTGTCAGCAGTTAAATGAAATAAAAACTCAATGTTTCCTTCGCCACCCGTTACAGGTGAAAATGATGCAGCTTGAAGTGTAAAACCTTCCGTATATGCTGCTTGGGCTATTCTTTCTAAGACTTCTAAATGGACACTCCGGTCTTTGACGACGCCTTTTTTACCTACTTTTCCTTTACCTGCTTAAAATTGCGGTTTAACAAGCGCAATCACATCGCCGCCTTCAACAATTATTTTCTTTAACGCAGGTAAAATTAGTCGTAAGGAGATAAAGGATACATCAATCGTCGCAAATTGCGGCGACCCTTCTTTAAAATTTTCTGGCGTTGCATGTCTAAAATTCGTCCGTTCCATTACAGTTACGCGCTCGTCTTGTCTAATTTTCCAAGCAAGCTGATTATAACCAACGTCTAACGCGTAACAGTGTTTTGCACCTTCTTGTAATGCACAATCTGTAAATCCACCTGTAGAAGCACCAATATCTAGAAGGATTTTCTCTTTAACGTCAACATCAAATACCGTTAAAGCCTTTTCTAATTTTAGTCCACCGCGGCTTACATATTTAAGCGCTCTACCTTTTACGACCAAAGGAGCATCTGCTGAAATTTTTTCTCCGGGTTTATCTAAACGGTTTTCTGAAGAAAAAACAATTCCCGCCATAATCGATCGTTTTGCTTGTTCTCTTGTTTCGACGAGGCCACGTTGAACAAGTAGAACATCGACTCTTTCCTTAGGTCCCTTAGTACTCATAGCTTCTCACACTTCGCGACATTTTTGTCAATAAGTGTTTGTAGATTATTCGCAAGATGCTGGGCCGTCATACCGATTTCTGCAAGCAATTTACCCACATCCCCGTGTTCGATAAATTCATCTGGTATCCCCATACGCTCTAGGGTAACTGTATACCCATTATCGTTAATATATTCTAAAACCGCACTACCAAATCCTCCAGCAAGAACAGCTTCTTCGACTGTCATGATCGGAATATTTTGCGCACATAGTTGGGCCAATAAAACGCTGTCTAATGGTTTTATAAATCTTGCGTTTACAACAGAGACATTTACGCCATTTGCAGCTAACAGCTCAGCTGCTTCTATCGCCATTGGAATTGTTGTTCCAAAAGTTAAGATTACAGCATCGTTCCCTGGACGAAGCACTTCCCACGTGCCAATCGGTATAGCTTGTAATGTTTTATCAAGTTCTACCCCTGAACCATTGCCTCTAGGATACCTCATCGCAATCGGGCCATCATTATAATCGAATGCTGTTTTCACCATATGTTGACCCTCATTTTCATCCTTAGGCATCATAATCACCATGCTCGGGAGATGTCTTAAAAATGCGATGTCAAAGACGCCTTGATGGGTTTCACCGTCTGCACCAACGAGTCCAGCACGATCAATGCCAATAAAGACATTCAGCTTTTGGCGTGAAACATCATGGAGCATTTGATCGTAACCTCTTTGTAAAAAAGTAGAGTATATGGCTAAGAATGGCTTCATTCCTTGTGTCGCAAGTCCTGCTGACATCGTTACCGCATGCTGTTCTGCAATGCCTACATCAAAGAATCGATTGGGAAACTCAGCTGCGAAACTTTCTAATTTAGAACCTACTGGCATAGCTGGTGTAATTGTCACAATCCGTTGATCTTCACGTGCGATATCGCTCACTGTTGAAGCGACAAGACCACTCCAAGAGGGCGCTACAGAAGTCGACTTCACAAAGTCACCTGTTTCAATTTTGTACGGACCTGTGCCGTGCCAAGTACCAATTTTATCGTCTTCTGCTGGACGGTAGCCTTTTCCTTTTTTCGTAATTACGTGGAAAAGAACGGGTCCTTCCATCTTTTTCGCATACGTTAAGTTTCGCTCAAGATCAGCAAAGTCATGCCCATCGACAGGACCAAGATAAGTAAACCCTAGTTCTTCAAAAAACACACCTGAAACGAGTAAATATTTCAAACTGTCTTTGACTCTTTCAGCAGCTGTTGCAAGCGTTCCGCCAACAGCAGGTATTTTCCTTAAAATATATTCTAATTCATCTTTAGCTGAATTATATTTGCCAGCTGTTCGTAGTTTACCTAAAATCGTGTGAAGCGCGCCTACGTTTGGCGCAATCGACATTTCGTTATCATTCAAAATAACAATCATATTCGTTTTTTTATGGCCGATATGATTTAATGCTTCTAGTGCCATGCCACCTGTCAACGCACCATCACCAATTATCGGTAATACATAGTTATTTTCCCCTTTTACATCTCGTGCAACCGCCATGCCCATTGCCGCTGAGAGTGAAGTGGAGCTATGTCCAGCTTCCCAAACATCATGTTCACTTTCGTCTCTTTTAGGAAAACCACAAAGTCCTTTAAATTGTCTCAACGTGTCAAACTGATCTGCACGGCCTGTTAATATTTTATGGACATATGCTTGATGCCCTACATCCCATAACATTTTATCCGTGGGGCTATCAAACAATTTATGAAGCATTATGGTTAACTCAACAACACCTAGATTCGGTCCAATATGCCCACCTGTCACAGATAGTTTCTCGATCAGAAAAGAACGGATTTCCGCCGCAAGTTCTTGCATCTGCTCTGTATCGAGCTGTTTAAGAAAAGATGGATTATTTATTTTAGTGAGATCCACCAATATCACACACCTTCACAAATTAATTAATACGTTCAATTTCATACTTCATACCATTATAACAACTCGTACGTTCAGCACAAGAGATTCATGCTGTTAAAATTTTCGTTCCACGATATAATCTGCGTAGAGTGAAAGGAGTGATTGTTTTCCGTTCAAGAACG
>JARIDM010000129.1 GCA_029263945.1 Sporosarcina sp. | reverse complement strand
TACGCGTTTATGTTGATACACCAGATGGTGCAATCGATATAGAGCAATGTGCTGGGGTGAGCGAGCGATTAAGCGAGGAACTTGACCGTACCGACCCAATCACACAAAATTATTTCTTAGAAGTGTCTTCGCCCGGTGCTGAGAGACCCTTAAAAAAAGAGGACGATTTTGAAAAAGCAATCGGTCAGTTTGTTTATATTAAAACGTACGCACCGCTTAATGGGATGAAAGAATTTGAAGGTTATTTACTTTCATACGGTCCTGAAGGGGCGGAAGTAGAAGTTCGAATTAAGACAAGGAAAATAACGGTCTTAATTGAGAAGTCTCAAATTGCAATGGCACGATTAGCAATCGACTTTTCGGCATAATCGACTATAGGAGTGATGAATATGAGTAGTGATCTGCTCGATGCATTGACTGCCCTTGAAAAACAAAAAGGGATTTCAAGAGAAGTGCTATTAGAAGCTATTGAAGCGGCACTTGTTACTGCATATAAACGTAACTTCAACCAGGCACAAAACGTTCGGGTTGATTTGAATTCTAGTACAGGTTCTATGAGAGTCCTTGCACGTAAAGATGTTGTAGAAGAAGTTGAAGATGATCGTTTACAAATTTCATTGGAAGATGCACATCTTGTAAACCCAGCTTACGAGCTAGGGGATGTTGTTGAAGAAGAAGTGACACCAATGGACTTCGGTCGAATCGCTGCCCAAACAGCTAAGCAAGTTGTTACGCAACGCGTCCGCGAAGCTGAGCGTGGAATGATTTACGAAGAGTATGTAGACAGAGAAGAAGATGTAGTCAACGGCATTGTCGAGCGGTTAGATGCACGTAATTTATATGTAGGACTTGGGAAGATTGAAGCTGTATTGCCTACAGGTGAACAAATTCAAGCAGAAACATATAAGCCACATGACCGCATTAAAGTTTATATTACAAAAGTTGAACGTACGTCTCGTGGACCTCAAGTATTTGTGTCTCGTACACATCCGGGGCTTTTACGCAGACTGTTTGAACTTGAAGTGCCTGAAATTTATGAAGGCATTGTAGAAATTAAAACGATTGCGCGTGAAGCAGGCGATCGTTCGAAAATCTCTGTTCACACAACGAATGAGGAAGTAGATCCAATTGGTTCATGTGTAGGCGCAAGAGGTGCTCGTGTACAATCTATTTCTACAGAGTTAAACGGCGAGAAAATTGACATCGTTGAATGGTCTGAAGATCCAGTTGTATTTGTTGCAAATGCACTTAGCCCATCTAAAGTACTAGACGTGATGATCGATGAAGAAAATCGTTCAACAACCGTTATTGTTCCTGACTATCAACTTTCCCTAGCAATCGGGAAACGTGGACAAAATGCAAGATTGGCTGCTAAATTAACAGGTTGGAAAATCGATATCAAGAGTGAAGAAGATGCACGTGAATTAGGGATTTTTCCACGTGAAAATAGTCCTTTTTTAGAAACAAATAGTGACACATATAATGATGAAGAAGAAATTGACTTATATAAAGACGAAGACTGATTAGAAAGGATGAAGGCATATGACAAAGATGAAAAAAGTACCTTTACGAAGATGTGCGGCGACTGGTGAAATGTTTCCTAAAAAGGAGATGCTTCGGATTGTGCGCCCAAAAGAAGGGGAAGTCTCTGTCGATCTCACAGGTAAACAATCAGGACGTGGGACATATGTGTTGAAATCTGAAGAGGCAGTTGAAACTGCACGCCGAAACCGTTCAATTGAAAGTCAGCTTAAAACAGCTGTACCAGCCCAAGTATATGAGGATTTGCTACATGCAATCCGACGGGAGTCTATCAAATGAATGAAGAGCAAAAGATTTATCAGTTATTAGGCATTGCGACAAGAGCGAGGAAGATTATTACAGGTGAAGATTTAACAGTTCGTGAAATTCAATCCGGTAAAGCAAGCCTCGTCATTGTTACAAATGATGCCTCTGATAATACGATGAAGAAAATCACGGATAAATGTAAGTTTTTTAACGTTGAGCTGCATGTTTTTGGGAGTCGGGATGATCTCGGGCAAGCAATTGGGAAAGAATCACGGGTAGTACTCGCGATTATGGATAATGGATTTGCTAAGAAAATTTCCCAACTCCTCAACGAATATAACCGGGGGTGAGCGCATGACAAAATTACGTGTACATGAATACGCGAAACAAGTAAAGAAGACAAGTAAAGATATAATCGAAGAACTCGGTAAACAAAATATAAGTGTGACAAATCATATGTCAACTATCGACGCGTCAACGATTTCGAAACTCGATCAAACGTTTAAGGCGAAATCAGACAATAAGGGCTCTACAAAACCTGAAAACAAAGACGCTACAAAACCAAAAACCGCGCCAGTAAAACCGCGCCAAGAAAATAAGAAGCCACAAGGACAAAAGCAATCGACTACAAGTGGTAAACCAAATTTAACGTCATCTACAAGTAAACCACAAGCAGCACAAAACCGTTCGAATACAGCGAGCAAGCCGAATTCAACATCATCGACAAACAAGCCGCAAGCGTCACAAAATCGATCGTCAACACCAAGCAGACCAGCAGCGCCTTCAAGCGGTGGACCAAGTCGTCCAGGCCAGAATAGAGGTCAATCAGGACCAGGTCGTCGTGGTGGACGTCCGCCTGCTAGAGGGATAAACCAAGGTAGAAGAAGATACCGTCCGGCAAACCCAGTCCCTAAAGTTCAAAAACCATTACCAGAGAAAATCATGTTTTACGAAACGGCATCAGTGGTTGAGCTCGCTCAAAAACTGGGACGAGAGCCATCTGAAATTCTTAAGAAATTATTAATGCTTGGTGTTATGGCAACAATTAACCAAGAACTTGATAAAGATACAGTCGAGTTAATTTGTGCAGATTATGGTGTAGAGGTTGAAGAAGAAATTCGTGTTGACGTAACAGATTTAGAAATCTATTTTGAAGAAACAGAAGGATTCGAAGAACAAGAATCATCTCCTGAGAACATTATAGAACGCGCACCTGTTATTACAATTATGGGTCACGTTGACCATGGTAAAACAACACTTCTTGACTCTATTCGTCATACAAAAGTGACACAAGGAGAAGCAGGCGGTATTACACAACATATCGGTGCTTACCAAATTGAAAAAGATGGTAAAAAAATGACATTCCTAGATACACCAGGTCACGCAGCGTTTACAACTATGCGTGCGCGAGGTGCATCAATTACGGATATTACAATCCTTGTTGTTGCAGCAGATGATGGGGTTATGCCGCAAACAGTTGAAGCGATTAACCATGCGCAAGCAGCAGACGTGCCGATTATTGTTGCAGTCAACAAAATTGATAAACCAGCAGCGAATCAAGACCGTGTAATGCAAGAATTAACAGAACACGGCCTCGTTTCTGAAGCTTGGGGCGGCGACACAATTTTCGTTCCGATTTCTGCATTAACAGGCGAGGGAATTGATTCACTACTTGAAATGGTTCAGCTCGTAGCTGAAGTTGCTGAGCTGAAAGCAGATCCAACAATTCGAGCGAAAGGTACAGTAATTGAAGCAGAACTTGATCGTGGTCGTGGATCTGTCGCAACATTACTTATACAAGACGGAACACTTAGCGTTGGAGATCCAATCGTAGTCGGAAACACATATGGCCGCGTTCGTGCAATGATTAGTGATATCGGACGTCGTGTTCAAAGTGCAGATCCTTCTACACCAGTCGCAATTACTGGTCTAAGTGATGTGCCTAAAGCAGGCGATCGTTTCGTTGTTTTCGAAGATGAAAAGACTGCACGCCATATTGCTGAATCTAGAGCTGGAGAAGCACTTCAAGAACAGCGGGATGTTAAAACGATGGTTACACTAGAGAACCTATTTGACCAGATGAAACAAGGCGAAATGAAAGAACTGAATTTAATTGTTAAAGCAGACGTTCAAGGAACAGTTGAAGCAATGGCGAGTTCACTCATGAAAATTGAGGTTGAAGGCGTTAATGTGAAAATTATTCATACGGGTGCTGGTGCGATTAATGAATCAGACATTTCACTTGCGGCTGCTTCTAATGCAATCGTTATCGGATTTAACGTTCGTCCAGATGTTAACGCCAAACGTGCGGCCGATGAAGAAGGCGTTGACATTCGTCAACACCGCGTCATTTATAAAGTAATTGAAGAAATTGAGTCCGCAATGAAGGGCTTACTCGATCCTGAATATGAAGAAAAAGTGATTGGGCAAGTGGAAGTTCGTGAAACTTTCCACGTTTCAAAAATTGGTACTATTGCAGGAAGTTATGTGACTGACGGGAAGATTACACGTGATTCAACAGTACGTGTCATTCGAGATAGCATTGAAATCCACGAAGGTGAATTAGATGCATTGAAACGCTTTAAAGACGATGCAAAAGAAGTTGCTAAAGGCTATGAGTGTGGAATCACACTTAAAAACTTTAATGACATTAAAGAAGGCGACATCATCGAAGCTTACGTCATGGAAGAAATTAAACGCGTATGATTGTCTACGCGGAATGTTCCTTTTTCATTCCGATGGCTGCCTTGTTAAAAGCAAAACGTTCGGTCTTAAAAAGCATGGTTGTTCGAATTAAAAATTCTTACAACGTATCTATTGCTGAAATTGACCATCAAGAGCTTTGGCAGCGGACAACATTAGCCCTTGTCGCAACAGGATCCTCAAATGAGGTCGCTGAGCGAGAGGTAAGACGGGCAATTCACTTTTTGGAGTCAAATCCAGAATGGGAAATGACCGAGTATACAGTAGAATACTACTGACTACGAATCGGGGTGACTACTTATGTCAAAACGTGTGAATCGTGTTGCGGAACAGATGAAAAAAGAACTTGGTGAAATCATTTTGCAAAAAGTGAAAGACCCTCGTATTGGCTTCGTCACGGTAACAGATGTTGAAGTGACAGGTGACTTGCAAAACGCAACCATTTTTATTTCGGTTCTTGGTAGTGATTCAGAAAAAGAAGCTACGTTAAAAGGATTAAATAAAGCAAAAGGATTTATTCGTACTGAAATTGCGAAGCGTATTAAATTACGTGTGACGCCAGAAATTGAATTCGAATTTGACGAATCTGTTGCTTATGGAAATAGAATTGAAACGCTTCTTACGCAAGTGAATAAAGAATCAGAGGAATAATTAAATGGAGGAAGTCGGCGTCCTAAGGGACTTTCCGGCTTCCTTTATTTGTATTTATTGTCGGTTGACAAGAAACCACTCAGACATTCTTGTTTGGATAACGATGACTAGCAAAGGGGTCTTGATATGAACGGAATATTGCCACTCTGGAAAGAAAAGGGAATGACTTCTCATGATTGTGTTTATAAATTGCGTAAAATTCTCGGAACTAAAAAAGTAGGACATACGGGGACGCTGGATCCTAATGTGGAAGGGGTATTGCCTATTTGTATTGGGCAAGCAACTAAAGTCGCTGAGTACATAACGGATACAGGTAAAGAATATTTAGCAGTTGTTTCAATCGGGAAAGCAACTGAAACAGAAGATGCAGACGGTGCTGTTGTATCCGAAGATGATACGTATAAACAGATAAATCGCCGTGATATTGAAGCTGCATTGGAAAAACTAACTGGAAACATTATTCAAATTCCACCGATGTATTCTGCTGTGAAAGTAAATGGACGTAAGTTATATGAATATGCCCGTAAAGGCATTGAAGTAGAACGTCCTAAGCGTTCAGTGGTGATTCATCAAATCGAATTACTCGATCAAATGGAAAGTTTTGAAGGAACAGATGTCACTTTTACGATTCGTGTTGCATGTGGTAAAGGGACATATGTCCGTACGCTTGCTGTACAAATTGGCGCGTTACTTGGCTATCCAGCTCATATGGCATCGCTGATCCGAACAGTTTCTGGTACTTATCAACAGGAAGATTGTCTTACGTTAGACCAGGTAGCAACGGCGAAAGACGAAGGGGAAATCGATACCTATCTTCGCCCATTGGAAGATGCGTTAACAGAATTTACTTTTGTTGAAGTAAATGAAGAAGAATATGTTACGATAACAAATGGACAGGTATTGCCAGAACATCCTGAACTGACAGAAAAAACACCAATTGTTTTTACGAAAAACGGGAAAGCGCTTGCGGTATACAAAGTGCACCCAACAAAACCGACACTTATGAAGCCAGAAAAAATGTTCCCAATTAACCATTAAGGGAAGGAGGAAGAAAAATGGACGTCTATGAATTAAGTTATCCAACACACATCACTACTGGAAAAGATGATCACTATTCATTGGCCATCGGATTTTTTGATGGACTACATAAAGGACATCAGACGGTTATACAAGAAGCTATCCAGAAAGCAAAAGAGTTAGAGGTTCGTTCGGCTGTTATGACTTTTAATCCACATCCTTCTCACGTCCTTGGAGGGGGAACAAATAAAATTGGTTATATTACGCCTTTTGAAGAAAAGAAAAGGTTGTTAAGTGAGATTGGCGTAGATGTCTTATTTGTTGTTAATTTCGATCCTTTACTCGCTGCTCTTTCACCTGAAGAATTTGTCGCTATATTTATTAAAGGGCTAGGTGTAGCGCATGTAACAGCGGGTTTTGATTATACATTTGGTTCAAAAGGTGCTGGTACGATGGCGCATATGACTGAATTATCAAATGGATTTTATGGAACGACAATTATCGGAAAAGTGACTGACACAGCGGATAAGATTTCATCCACGCGAATCCGTAAACTGCTGTCTGACGGTGACGTTGCTGCTGCTACTGAATTACTCGGAAGAAATTTCAGAACGACAGGTACGGTCGTTCATGGCAGTAAACAAGGTCGGAAACTTGGTTTTCCAACCGCAAATGTATTACCCCCAGAAGGTTCGATTTTGCCTGCAAACGGCGTATATGCTGTTAAGTTTATTGCTAACGGTCAACGATATGATGGGGTTTGTAATATTGGTGTTAAACCAACATTTAATGATCCTTTGATTAAACAAGCAGTTGTAGAAGTGCACGTGATTGGTTTTGAAGGGGATTTATACGATCAAGAAGTTTCAATCGATTGGATTGCGCATATCCGCGAGGAGAAAAAATTCGATTCACTCGATGCCCTCATTGCGCAAATTGCACAAGACAAGGAAACGACGATTGATATTCTGGCGAACTGAAGATATTTTCTTTACATTAAAAATTGTACATGGTATCATGTTGAAGTACCGATAAACGGTATGATCCATTTCTTGGCAACACGCATCACCAACGTTTGCGAGGAAATTGGGGATATATTACTATAGGAGGTGAAAAGGATGGCTATTACACAAGAGCGTAAAAACGAATTGATTTCTGAATTCAAAACTCACGATAGTGATACTGGATCTGCAGATATTCAAATCGCTATCCTTACTGAAGAGATCAACAACCTGAACGGTCACTTATCAACTCATAAGAAAGACCACCACTCACGTCGTGGACTTATGAAAATGATTGGACGTCGTCGTAGACTTCTTAAATACATGCGCGACAATGAAGTTCAGCGTTACCGTGATCTTATTGCAAAACTCGGTTTACGCCGTTAATAAGATGACTACTCGAAAGCGGGCCTTGCCCGCTTTTTATTTTTGTGCCGAATATTTCGCATCACTAGTGCTTTTTTGGTACACTATTAATCATACATACAACGTATGCGTCCTATTTAGTTAAAATAGATTTTGATATATGGAAAGGGGTTCACTCATGACAGAACAAAAAAAGGTTTACACGCTCGAATGGGCAGGCAGACAGTTAGTTGTTGAAACAGGTCAATTTGCAAAACAAGCAAATGGTGCTGTGCTCATTCGTTATGGAGATTCGACAGTGCTTTCAACTGCAACAGCTTCAAAAGATTCAAGGGGACTTGACTTTTTCCCGTTAACAGTAAATTATGAAGAGCGTCAATATGCCGCAGGTAAAATTCCAGGGGGCTTTATTAAACGTGAAGGCCGACCTTCGGAAAAAGCGGTTTTAACAAGTCGTCTTATTGACCGTCCAATCCGTCCTTTATTTGCAGATGGATTCCGTAATGATGTACAAGTCATCTCCATGGTGCTTTCAATTGACCATGACAGCTCACCAGAAATGGCAGCAATGATTGGTTCTTCATTAGCTTTATCTGTTTCAGATATTCCTTTCGAAGGCCCAATTGCCGGTGTTAAAATTGGTCGAATTGATGGGGAATTCGTAGTGAATCCTTCACTTGCTGAAGCGGAAAAGAGCGATTTAGACTTAATCGTAGCGGGAACAAAAGATGCGATTAATATGGTCGAAGCAGGTGCATCTGAAGTAACGGAAGATATTATTTTAAAAGCGATTATGTTTGGCCATAACGAAATTATTCGTCTTGTCGAATTCCAAGAAATGATTGTTGCGGAAATCGGAAAAGCGAAAATGGATATTCCACTTTTCGAACTGGATGAGGCGTTAAAAGCTGACATTCAAGCGAAATACGGTGCTAAATTAACAGATGCGATTCAAACAAAAGAAAAGCATGAACGCGAAGATGCTATTAACGCTGTGAAAGCGGAAGTGACTGAAGAATACACAACTGCTGAAGCAGATGAAGTGACGATGAAGCATGTAAAAGGGATTTTATCTGAAATGGTCAAAGCAGAAGTGCGTCGTCTTATTTCAGATGAAAAGGTACGTCCAGATGGCCGTGCGCCAGACGAAATCCGTCCACTTGAGTCACATGTTGGATTGTTGCCGCGTGCACATGGTTCAAGCCTCTTTACACGTGGACAAACACAGACACTTAGTGTTTGTACACTAGGTGCGCTAGGAGAAGTTCAAATAATTGATGGCATAGGGCTTGAAGAATCTAAACGCTTCATGCACCACTATAACTTCCCGAACTTTAGTGTTGGGGAAACTGGACCAATTCGTGGACCTGGTCGTCGTGAAATTGGACACGGTGCACTTGGAGAGCGTGCAATTGAAGCCGTTTTACCAGATGAATCAGATTTCCCGTACACAATGCGTCTCGTTGCAGAAGTACTTGAATCGAACGGTTCATCATCACAAGCATCCATTTGTTCATCAACGATGGCCCTGTTAGATGCCGGTGTTCCTTTGAAAGCACCTGTAGCAGGAATAGCAATGGGTCTAGTAAAACGAGATGACAATTATTCAATCCTTTCTGATATTCAAGGAATGGAAGATGCACTCGGCGACATGGACTTTAAAGTAGCAGGAACAGAAAAAGGAATTACAGCCCTTCAAATGGATATAAAAATCGATGGTTTGTCTCGTCAAATTCTTGAAGAATCAATGGCACAAGCAAAAATCGGTCGTTTGCATATTCTGAAGCATATGAAGTCAGTAATTGAAGGACCGCGTGAAGAGTTATCAGCTTACGCACCAAAAATTATTAAAATTCAAATTAACCCAGATAAAATCCGTGATGTCATTGGGCCCGGTGGAAAAGTCATCAATAAAATTATCGAGCAGACAGAAGTTAAAATTGATACCGAGCAAGATGGGACAATTTACATTTCTTCACCAAATAGCGCAATGAATAATAAAGCTAAAGAAATGATCGAAAATATCGTTCGTGAAGCAAAAGTAGGCGAGTATTACTTAGCAAAAGTAAAACGAATTGAGAAGTTCGGTGCTTTCCTTGAAATCTTCCCTGGTAAAGATGGGCTTCTTCATATTTCTCATATCGCTGAAGAACGTACAAACTCAGTTGAAGATGTGATGAAATTAGATGACCAATTATTTGTCAAAGTAATTGAAATCGATAACCAAGGTCGAGTGAATTTATCTCGAAAAGAAGTGCTCATTGAAGAGAAAAAAGCTGCAGAAAAAGAGAATAAATAAAAACGTTTTTCATACAATTGAAGGCCTTTACCTAGGGCCTTTTTTTAACGACTGAAATAATAAATACGCACGTGACTCATGCGGGGGTGTTTCCCTGCATCTCACATTTAAGTAAGGGGGGAATGATTGCATGATCAAGAAAGAAGAATTTGGGAATGGTATTAGAGTGATTCATGAGCATATGCCGCATATGCGTTCCGTGGCTATAGGTGTATGGATAGATGTCGGTTCGGTTGATGAAGAAGCAGATGAAGCAGGCGTTGCACACTTCATAGAGCATATGCTTTTTAAAGGCACAAGTTCTAGAACCGCAAGAATGATTGCAGAGGAATTTGACCAAATTGGTGGAGATGTGAATGCCTTTACATCAAAAGAACATACTTGTTTTTTTACAACTGTACTAAGTGAACATGCGAATAAAGCGCTTGAAATTTTGGAAGATATGATTTTCCGCTCTACATTTGACGAAAATGAAATCGCAAAAGAAAAGTTAGTTGTGCTCGAAGAACTAGCGGCAGTTGAAGATACGCCTGATGATGATGTTCAAGAATATTTATGGGCGGCCATGTATCCAGAAGATCCAGTAGGCAGACCAATTCTTGGAAGTGAAAGAACAATCACTGCGTTTACAAAAGAAAAAATTGAACAGTTTATGGAAAGGTGTTACCGTCCAGCGCGTATCGTTGTATCTGTAGCAGGAAATTACGATCGTCAATTAATCCAGTACATTGAGACGTTATTTGACTCACGCTCATCAAATCCGCTGCCAAAAGAGCAGCATGTTGAATTGCCAACCTATCATCCAAATAGATATAAGAAAAGTAAAGAAATTGAACAAGGGCATCTTTGTCTTGGATTTCCAGGACTTCCTGCGAATGATGAACGGATGTATGACTTGGTTATTTTAGACAGTATTATTGGAGGGGCCATGTCTTCTCGTTTGTTTCAGGAAGTACGTGAAGAACGCGGGTTGGCTTATTCAATCTACTCATACTATACAGCGTACGCGAATGTAGGGGCTTTTATTATTTATGGGGGCACATCACCTGAAAAAGTCACAGAATTGAATGAAGTGATCCACGCTGTGATTCAATCGATTCTCAAAAAAGGTGTCACACCACGCGAAGTTGAAAACGCAAAACAACAGGTTATTGGCGGTTTTTTACTTGGACTTGAAAGTACGGAGTCTAGGATGTACCGAAATGGCAATAATGAATTGGTTCACGGTAGACATGAAGAAACCGATGACATTGTTGCAAAAATCGAGGCCGTTACACCAGTTCAAGTACACGAAATAGCAGAAGTCATTTTTAGTCATCCACATGCTGTATCTTTAATTGCTTCTGCTGAAACAATTGATAGCTTTCAAATTCAGTCAATTTCATAATAGGGTTTTATTGATCCAACGACACATAATACAGTTAAGTTGAACCGTTCCCGAACTATATGTTGCGTTGCTGTAGCATAATAAGGTCATTATGAAATTGATTCGATTAGTTAACAATTCTTTCGCTCCTCTTTCATATAGTGAAGAAAGGGAATCGAAAGGAGAATGAAATTGTTACTTTCTGAACTTGCTCAGAAGGAGCTTATCCAAGTTAAAGAGGGGATTCGATACGGCTTACTTGGGGATACGGATTTAATATTCAACGGGAAAACAGGAGAAATCATCGGTCTTGAGATTAAGAAAAAGTCCAGTTTATTTGGCTTTAAAAACCGTAGCGAACAAACAGAGGAATTCATCCCGTGGGAAGAAGTTGTATTAGTTGGAGAGCATCGGATTCTATTTGGAAAGACGGGTCGTATAGATGAGGTTTATCTTGATGAATGATGAACGGTGGCTTTTTATAGGAAAGGATGAAAGACTTTTACGTTGTCGTAAAGCGATGCAACAACTTGGGCATGTGTGCGATATTGTTCAAACTGATCGCTATTCCGATTCGCTTGAGCGTGTGTTAATTGACTGGAAACCCGCGCATATCGTATTGCCAATTTTAGAGTTGGAAGGAACGTTTCCACCAGCTGTGTTAGAAGCACATACACAACTGTATACGGGTGTCGTGTCAGAGGCGTGGCTTAAACCATTTAAAGATGCGGGAATCACAACACATTCCTATTTAAAAGAAGAACTGTTTATTTGGGAAAATGCACGATTAACAGCTGAGGCTTTCATAAAAATATTTTACCTCGAAACAAGCCAGCCTATTTTGAACCAATATTTTCAAGTAGCTGGTTACGGGCGGATCGGGAAAGCAGTTGCCGATCTTTTGCGCGCGCTTGGCGGTAAAGTCACTGTGCTTGCAAGATCAGGAGCACAACTAGGTGAAGCGGCAGCACGTGGCTTTGAAACGAGTCAATTAACAAGCTTTGTCCATCAAACCCCTCATTATATTGTAAATACGATCCCTGCCAAGTGGTTAACCAAAGCCAATGTGGCACCCTTACACATCTTCGATTTAGCATCAGCACCTGGTTGCCTAATTGACGACCAAGTGCCTGAATACTATACAATACTCCCTGGTTTACCTGGGAAGCATTTTCCGGCGGCTGCTGCAACTGCATTACAAGGTGCACTCCAACGGATTTATCGAAGATGAAAGGGGAAGGGTATGTTACAAGGAAAACGAATCGGTCTTGGCATAACGGCTTCACATTGCACATTTGAAGAAATACTCCCGGTAATTGATGCATTACAAGAGGCCGGGGCGACAGTTGTTCCTGTTATTACACATTCCGTTTTAACGGCAGCGACAAGATTTGGTACAGGAGAAGAATGGGTAGCTAAAATAGAAGGTGCAACGGGGGAGAAAGTTATTTCTTCTATCGTAGGTGCTGAACCTTTTGGTCCTACTTCACCTGTAGATTGTATGATTATTGCGCCGATGACTGGGAATTCATTAAGTCGTTTTGCGAATGCTTCGACGGATTCTCCGGTTTTAATGGCTGCAAAAGCAACGCTTCGAAACGGTGATCCTGTTTTACTAGGCATTTCGACAAATGACGCATTAGGGCTTAATGGTGTAAACCTGATAAAACTCCTTAATATGAAAAACGTTTATTTTATCCCATTCGGACAAGACGACCCAATTAAAAAACCAAATTCTTTAATCTCCGACTTTACAAGTATGGTCCCTGCAGCTGCAGCCGCCCTTCGAAAAGAACAACTTCAACCGTTATTAATCATTCACAATAAAATGTAAAGGTTCTGACACATTAACTGCTCAAATATGATATACTTTTTTGAATACACTGCAAAGAAGCTGAAAGGGAGATTTATTTTATGAGTAATGTAAATGTGGCAATTGTCGGTGCAACAGGTGCCGTTGGAACAAAAATACTTGAAAAACTATTAGCGCGAAAATTTCCTATAAACTCTATTAAATTACTTGCCTCTAAAAGATCGGCAGGAAAAGAAATTGTCGCAAATGACCAACGATTTATCGTAGAAGAGACGCAACCAGAAGCATTTGAAGGTGTGGACATTGCATTTTTTAGTGCGGGTGGACATATTTCAGAAATGTTTGCAGAAGAAGCGGTTAAAAGGGGTGCAGTTGTCATTGATAACACGAGTGCTTTTCGAATGGTTGAAGCGATTCCACTTGTCGTACCAGAAGTGAATTTAGATGCGCTTCGACAACATAAGGGGATTATTGCAAATCCCAACTGTTCGACAATCCAAATGGTAGCAGCACTTCAACCAATTCGCGAGAAGTTTGGCCTTAAGCGTCTTGTTGTTTCTACTTACCAAGCAGTTTCAGGAGCAGGTGCAGAAGCAATAGCTGAACTTGAAGCACAGACCAAAAAATTTGAAACACGTGCGGACATTAAAGCGGAATTATTACCATCAGCTGACGGTGAAAAACATTATCCTATCGCCTTTAATGCAATTCCTCAAATAGATGCTTTTGACGATTCTGGCTACACACTCGAAGAACTAAAAATGATGAATGAAACCAAAAAGATCTTTGGATTACCAGAATTACAAATATCAGCTACTTGTGTGCGCCTGCCAATCGTAACAGGTCATTCTGAGTCTGTTTATATTGAACTTGACCAAGAAGGTGTGTCTGTTGATGATTTGCGCGGGGTTTTAAGTCATGCACCTGGGATTGTACTGCAAGACGACTTTATGGCACAAAGTTATCCAATGCCTTTATTTGCAGAAGGAAAAGATGAAATATTCGTAGGGCGTCTACGTAAAGATCCAGATCATCCAACAGGTTTTCATTTGTGGATTGTTGCTGACAACTTATTAAAAGGTGCCGCTTTAAACTCTGTACAAATTGCGGAGAGTCTCATAACGATCAGAACAAGCTAATTATGAGTAAAAGGGTGATTGTATGGACATTGGACGAATCTCCACGGCGATGGTTACACCGTTTACAGCAGATGGCGCAATTGACTATGTTCGAACTGAACACTTAATTGACCATCTGATTGTAAACGGATCGGATTCGATCGTCGTATGTGGAACGACTGGTGAATCGCCTACGTTGACAGCAAGTGAAAAAGCATCACTGCTCTCGTTTGTTGTTGAGAAGGTGAATAAACGAATTCCAGTCATCGCTGGAACAGGTTCTAATTCAACCTCAGAATCTATTGATAGCACAAGAGTAGCTGAGCGTATTGGGGCAGATGGCATTATGCTCGTTACGCCCTATTATAATAAACCAGATCAAAAAGGCTTATTTGCTCATTTCAATGCGATCGCAAGTGAAACGGCATTGCCTATTCTTTTATATAATATCCCAGGACGTTCTGTAATTAATTTACTACCAGCGACAACAATTGCACTATCACGTATAAAAAATATTCGTGCTACGAAAGAAGCGAGTGGAAATCTTGAGCAGATGGCAGCGATTATCGAAGGAACAGATACTGGATTTGCTGTTTATAGTGGAGATGATGGGTTGACATTACCACTACTTGCCATTGGAGGAGATGGAGTTGTTTCTGTCTCCGCACATATTGTTGGCAACGAAATGCAAAAAATGATTGCTGCTTTTACTGAGGGACGAACAAAAAAAGCCGCTGCCATGCATCGTGCGTTAACGCCACTTTTTACTGCATTATTCTCAGCACCAAATCCAGTTCCAGTGAAATATGCTTTAGAAAAATTCGGCATTCAGGTTGGTGGCGTAAGGCTGCCTTTAATCGGATTCGATGGACCTAATACTCATATAGATACAGCTCTTGCTAATTTTAAAAGGAATGCACAAACTTTCGCTTGAAAAGCCGGTAGTTTCTTACCGGTTTTTTGTGTGAAGAGGAATCTACATAGGAGTATGCACGAACTAACTTTCGGCAATTATATTTGTGCATGTAAGCTTCGTCCCGTATAATGGAATTTAGTCGTTATGAACGGGAAGTTGAACATAGGAGGAACGAAATTGACAAAGACAAAAAATGAAGTAATACGAATTATTCCCCTCGGAGGGGTAGGAGAAATTGGGAAAGCAATGTATGTTGTAGAAGTAGACGATGAGTTGTTTATCGTCGATTCTGGCCTAATGTTTCCAGAGAGAGAGATGCTAGGCATTGATATTGTTATACCTGATTTAACATATGTAGAAGAAAACAAAGAACGCGTAAAAGGAATTTTCTTAACACACGGACACGAAGATGCGATCGGTTCACTTGCTTACTTACTACAAAAAGTACAAGCGCCAGTATATGGTTCAAAGTTAACATTAGCATTAGCAAAAGAGCATCTTAAGGATATTCCAGCGCCAAAATCCGTGCGCTTTTTTGAAGTATCCAATAAAAGTCGCATGAATTTTAACCGTACACATGTTACGTTTTTTAACACAACACATAGTATCCCAGATTCGTTAGGCATTGTTTTTCACACGAGCGAAGGTGCAATTGTACACACGGGAGAATTTAAATTCGACCAATCTGCAAAAGGCAAGTACCGTCCGGATATTGGGAAAATGGCAGGTTTGGGTGAAGCTGGTGTGTTTATTTTAATGTCTGATTCATCTGAAGCAGAACGTCCAGGGTATACGACATCAGAATCAGTAATTGAAACGCACTTATCAAAGACTTTCCATGAAGCTGATGGGCGTATTTTAGTCGCGCTTTACGCATCAAACTTTATTCGAATTCAGCAAGTATTTGACAAAGCTTTTGAAACTGGAAAAAAAGTAGCGGTCGTTGGTAAAAGCCTCGAAAGTTACTTTGAAGTTGGTGTAAACTTAGGTTATTTACAAATTGAAGAAGATGTTGTCATCCCAGTGGAAGAAATTGATAAGCATAGTGATGATGAAGTTGTGATTATCGTGACAGGTAATAAAGGTGAACCATTAGATGCTTTAGAAAGAATCGTGCGAAAGCATCATCAAGATATCCAGATTAAAGAATCTGACACTGTGCTCATTACATTTACTCCATCGCCGGGCATGGAAGTTTCGATGTATGAAACGATGAATGAACTTGCGAAAAACGGTGCGAAAGTACTCACTTCTAGTCGGAAAGTGCATGTATCTGGGCATGGTAGTCAAGAAGACTTGAAACTGATGTTAAATTTAATGCAACCGAAATTCTTCGTCCCAATTCAAGGGGAATATCGTATGTTAATGGCGCATTCTAAGCTTGCCCAAGAAACAGGTTTGAAGAAGACAAGTATTTTCATCGCTGATAAAGGCGATGTCGTTGAATATAGAAACGATAAAATGCGCATGAGCGGTCGCGTACAAGCTGGAAATGTGTTAATTGATGGTATTGGTGTCGGTGATGTTGGGAATATTGTCCTTCGTGATCGTAAACTTTTATCACAAGATGGTATTTTTACAGTCGTGGTTACACTGAACCGTAAACAGAAGCGTATCGCTGCTGGTCCTGAAATTGTATCGCGCGGTTTTGTGTATGTACGTGAATCCGAAGAACTTCTCGATGAAGCAAAGGACCTTGTCAGCAAAATAGTTGAGAAGCACGTGTCTAAAAAGTCTTTTGAATGGGCAAGTATAAAGCAAGAGATCCGTGATACACTCAGCTCTTATTTGTTCCAACAGACGAAGAGAAGACCGATGATTATTCCCGTTATCATGGAATATTAAATCCAATTTTTATTTTTATGGGTTTCCTTGCCGTCTGTTTCGGCGGGAAATCCTTTTTTAATAATGTTCTAATTTTATGAATTCCGGGTGAGAGGAGGGAAATATTGGCTAAAGGTAAAAGTAGAAAAAGAAAAACACCTGTAAGAAAAGGTAAGAAACCTGGTGTTAATCCCTTATTATATGAAGTGATTGGACTTGTTATGATGGGTATTGCGGTCATGATTGTTTTTGAGTTTGGTGTCGTTGGACGAGGGCTTTCCTCTTTTTCTCGATTCCTTCTTGGTAACTGGCATGCAGCAGTTCCCCTTTTATTAATTGTACAAGCGTTGATATTCATGATTAAAAGAAAATTAGGTGGTTGGAAAAATAGGATTTTAATTGGAAGTTTGTTTGTTTTAGCGAGCCTTATTTTATTTAGCCATGTTTACTTATTTAGAGAATTAAATGATAGCCGTGTATTAATGTCAAATTCAGCGATTAAAGAAACTTGGAAAGTGTTAATTACAAATGATGGCATTTCATCTCGAAGTGGTGCACTTGGCGGTGGGATGATTGGGGCATTTATATTTGCGGTTTTCTATTCCTTATTCGATTCAGCGGGGGCAACTGTAGCGGGTGTTTTGCTGTTGTTAATCGGCCTCGTCCTACTCACAGGAAAAGCGCTTGTTCCTTATGTCGCAGAAGCTACGCCGAAATTAATGAATGCGATCAAAGAGCAGTTTTCAACTGTAAGAAATCAAGAGAACAAGAAAAAACCATCTTCTTCGAATGCAAATACAACGCGTTCAAAGAAAAGAGAGTCGCAGACCAAAAAAGAAACTACTCAGGACAAAATTGTTCTTCCGATTGAAGCAGTGAAAGAAGTACCCCTAGAACCAACACAGCCTATCATTTCTGCTTTTACAGAACGGATAGAAAAACAAGCTACGGATACTGAGCCAAAAGAAATGGCTGAACAGGAAGAAGCAATTGACAAGTCTTTACTAGGTGATGCAGAGCAGTATAGCGGGGTTACGGGTGAAGAAGAAAATGAAACTTATGTTTTACCGCCACCTTCATTGTTGTTTGAAACACCACATAATGACCAATCGAAGGAATATAACTCGATTCAGGAGAATGCGCAAAAGTTAGAGGATACATTTTTGAGTTTTGGTGTAAAAGCACGTGTAACTCAAGTTCACTTGGGGCCTTCAGTTACAAAATATGAAGTATTGCCTGATGTTGGTGTAAAAGTAAGTAGAATTGTTAGTTTGTCAGATGATATTGCATTGGCACTTGCTGCAAGCGGAATTCGTATTGAAGCACCCATTCCAGGGAAATCAGCTGTAGGGATTGAAGTGCCTAATAAAGATGTTGCTGTCGTAAGTCTACGCGAGGTAATTGAAGCAAAAGAAAATAATTCACCAGATTCCAAGTTGTTAATTTCTTTAGGCCGCGATGTTACAGGCCAAGCGATGTTGACAGAACTAAATAAAATGCCCCACTTGCTGATTGCTGGTGCAACTGGAAGTGGGAAGAGTGTGTGTATTAACGGCATTATTATTAGTATTCTAATGCGCACAAAGCCACATGAAGTGAAAATGATGATGATTGACCCGAAAATGGTTGAGTTAAATGTTTATAACGGGGTTCCGCATCTTTTAGCACCCGTAGTTACTGATCCAAGAAAGGCCGCGCAGGCTTTACAGAAAGTGGTTTCAGAAATGGAGCGGCGTTATGAATTATACGCGCATACCGGAACACGAAATATTGAAGGCTATAATGCACATATAGATGTATGGAATGTTGAAAATGATGAAAAACATCCACATATGCCGTATATCGTGGTCATTGTAGACGAACTTGCGGACTTAATGATGGTTGCCTCAAGTGAAGTAGAAGACGCAATTACACGGCTTGCACAAATGGCGAGAGCTGCTGGCATCCATTTAATTATTGCTACGCAAAGGCCAAGTGTGAATGTAATTACTGGTGTCATTAAAGCGAATATCCCTTCAAGAATCGCGTTTTCTGTTTCTTCCGCGATCGATTCTCGGACGATTTTAGATGGAGGCGGTGCTGAAAAATTACTTGGACGTGGAGACATGCTATATCTTCCGTCAGGTGCTGCTAAACCAGTTAGAATACAAGGTGCATATGTTTCAGATACAGAAGTTGAGGCTGTTGTTGATTTTGTCATTGAACAGCAAAAAGCACAATACCAAGAAGAAATGATTCCTACTGATGTTGTAGAAGTACCTGTTCATGAAGAGACGGACGAACTATATGAGGATGCCGTACAACTTGTGACAGAAATGCAAACAGCATCTGTGTCATTGTTGCAACGTCGTTTTCGAATTGGTTATTCAAGAGCTGCAAGAATCGTTGACCAGATGGAAATGCGCGGGGTTGTTGGACCTCTTGAGGGTAGTCGTCCCAGACAAGTACTTCTAACAAGTGAGGAAAATGGCTATTAGTATGTCTTTTTTGGGTATATTTACAGTTGAAGTTATATTTATTTTTTTAAAAAATGTTTGTTTTATAAGTCTAAAGTGATATAGTTGAGATGCATTAGTAGCGACGTTTAATATTACAGGTCTGACATCTAGAAGGTGGTATGGTAAAGTGTCTAAGACAAGGCATTTATACTTACAAGTGATTGAGAAACTAAAAGAAGACATTGAATCTGGGAAGTTTAAAGAAAACAAACAATTCCCTTCTGAATTTGAACTTGCTAGAACGATGGGGGTCAGCCGATCAACACTTCGGGAAGCCCTTCAAATTCTAGAAGCCGAGAGAGTTATTATTCGGAAGCATGGTGTCGGTACATTTGTCAATCCTAAACCATTGTTTACATCTGGAATTGAACAGTTATCAAGCATTTCTGCAATGATTCGAAACGCAGGCATGATACCTGGGACCATTTTTATGGATGTATCCGAATCAGATGCGTCCGATGAAAGCATTTCTAGATTTAATCACAGTGAAGAAGACCAGCTAGTAACGATCAAACGGGTACGAACAGCAAATGGAGATCCAGTTGTTTATTGTATCGATCAAGTGTTAGCTAAAAATTTTCCGATTGGAACAGAAGAAATACATCGTGTGTCGATGTTTGATGCAATCGAACAATCTGGAGATATTCACATTGCTTATGCAATCACGCATATAGAGCCAGTTGGCTATGACGAAGAAGCATCTTCACTATTAAGATGTGGCGTCGACGTACCTTTACTAGTTTTATTACAAAAGCACTATAGCGATGACAGCGAGATGATTTTGTATTCTAAGAATTATTTCAGAGCAGATAAATTTAGTTTTCACGTCGTACGAACAAGGGTATAAGACGTTAATCGTCCTACTAATAAGAACAGAAATATGAGGAGGTTTCAACAATGTTGAAGAAAAGTAAGCTAGGTCTTGCACTATCTATTATGTTAATTGGTAGCGCTTTCCTTGCGGCATGTGGATCGGACAAAGACACTGGTAAAGAAGAAGAAGGTACAACTGGTTCAGGTGAAGAAGAAACATCAGAATTCACAGTTGCAATGGTAACGGATGTAGGTGGAATTGATGACAAATCATTTAACCAATCCGCTTGGAAAGGCATTCAAGATTTTGGTGAAGCAAATAATATGGAGCGTGGCGACAAAGGCTTCGATTACCTTCAATCAAACGATGACACAGACTATACGCCAAACTTGAACAAATTGGTTCAACGAGATTTTGATTTAATTTTCGGTGTAGGTTTTATTATTGAAGAAGCTATTGATGAAATTTCTAGCCAACGTCCAGATACAAACTTCACAATTATTGATGGTGTTGTTGAGCAACCGAACGTAGCAAGTGTACTGTTTAAAGACCAAGAATCAGGTTATTTAGCAGGAATTGCAGCTGCGCTTATGACTGAAACAAATAAAGTAGGTTTTGTAGGTGGAATGGATATTCCAGTAATTGAGCGTTTTGAAGCAGGATTTATCGCAGGCGTTAAAGAAATTAACGACGAGATTGAAATTCAATCAGAATATACAGGTGCTTTTGATAAAGCAGAACTTGGTAAAGCTACTGCGAGCTTAATGTATTCTTCAGGTGTAGACGTAGTATTCCACGCAGCTGGTGGAACAGGTAATGGTGTGTTTGCTGAAGCAAAAGAACGTAAAACAGCAGATCCAGACGCAAGTATTTGGGTAATTGGTGTTGACTCTGACCAGTATGAAGAAGGTCAAGTAGGCGACGAAAACATTACATTAACTTCTGCAATGAAACGTGTAGATAATGCTGTTGTTGACATTTCAGAACTTGCTAAAAAAGGCGAATTCCCAGGTGGAGAAACAGTCGTATATGGTTTAGCTGAAGAAGGTGTTGGACTTGCAGATTCACGTGGTGCAATTCCAGAAGAGCATATGAAAACGATCGAAGAGTATATGGAGAAAGTTTCAAGTGGAGAAATTGAAGTTCCAGAGAAACCGTAAGTTGTTTTGTAAAGGCCGGTCTTGTACCGGTCTTTATCTTCTAATCAATGAAGGTTTAGTAGATAGCGTCTTAAGTGAAAGCGATTGCAATTAAACTAATAGACGAAAGATTTTCAAAGCCGAAAATCTTTCTTGTATTAATTTAAAATACATAGTAAATCAATTTCGTAGGGAAGTAAATACATCCGTAGATTTAGAGAATCTAGTTATTATTATTTGAAGAGGAACGCGCGAAACTCTTCGATAAAATTATGTTGATAAAGAGATTCAAAGATTAATATGAAGTTGATTAAAAAGCTAACATAGTGAGGGAGAGAGCTCATTGGATTATGTGATAGAAATGCTAAACATAAGAAAAGAATTTGGCAGTTTTGTGGCAAATGATAACATCACTTTGCAATTGGAAAAAGGCGAAATTCATGCTTTATTAGGCGAAAATGGCGCTGGTAAATCTACTTTAATGAACGTTCTGTTTGGACTTTATCAGCCTGAAGGTGGAGAGATAAAGGTACGAGGCGAAAAAGTAGCGATTACAAATCCAAACGTTGCGAATAATTTAGGGATTGGGATGGTTCACCAACATTTCATGCTCGTTGAGAATTTATCGGTGACTGAAAACATTATTTTAGGAAATGAACCAAAAAAGAGAGGCCTTGTAGACATTCGAGGTGCTGCAAAAAAAGTTGCAGAAATTTCCAAGTTATACGGATTAAACGTAGACCCATATGCAAAAATTGAAGATATATCAGTTGGTATGCAACAGCGCGTAGAAATCTTGAAAACGCTTTACAGAGGCGCGGAAATTTTAATATTTGATGAACCAACTGCTTCATTGACACCACAAGAAATTAATGAATTAATGGGCATATTACGCAAATTAATCGATGAAGGTAAATCAATCATTATTATCACGCATAAGCTTCAAGAAATTATGGATGTATCAGATCGCGTGACAATTATTCGTAAAGGAGAAGGTATTGGAACAGTTGTAACGGCTGAAACGAATCCAGAAGAACTAGCTACGCTAATGGTTGGCCGTCAAGTTACATTTAAAACGGAAAAAGGACCTTCTTATCCGACGGGTGAAGTACTAAAAGTTGAAGACTTAGTCGTTGAAGATTATCGTGGCATTGAAAAAGTTAAAGGCTTAAACTTGTCTGTTAGACACGGAGAGATTCTGGGTATTGCAGGAATTGACGGCAACGGTCAGTCTGAGTTAATTGAAGCAATCACAGGGTTACACAAAGTGAAAAGTGGAAAGGTATTCCTTTATGGGAATGATATTACAGGCAAAAAACCTAGACAAATAACAGAAGCTGGGTTAGGACACATTCCGCAAGATAGACATAAACATGGACTCGTGTTGAACTTTACAGTTGGCTACAATGCAGTTTTACAAACATATTATCAAAAACCAATTTCAAATAATGGCATTATGAATTATAAGAGTGTCTCTAAGAAAGCCACAGAACTAATTGAGGCTTATGATATTCGAACACAAGGTGAACATGCATTGGCACGGTCGTTATCTGGTGGAAACCAGCAAAAGTTAATTATTGCGCGTGAAGTTGACCGCAACCCTAAATTATTAATCGCAGCACTTCCTACGCGTGGATTGGATGTAGGAGCAATTGAGTTTATTCATAAAAAATTAATTGAACAAAGAGATCGTGGAAAAGCAGTATTACTCATCTCTTTTGAATTAGATGAGATTATGAACGTCTCAGATAAAATTGCTGTTATTTATGATGGACAAATCATTGATGTTGTTGATCCAACCAAAACAACTGAGCAAGAGTTAGGGCTACTTATGGCTGGACATTCTAAGAAGGAAATGACAATCGTTAATGATGAAGTTGTATTGAAAGAAGGTGACGATGATCATGTCGAATAGAGTGATGAAATTACTTGTTCCAGCAATTGCAATTATTCTTGGGTTATTAGTAGGCGCAATTGTAATGTTGTTCAGTGGACATGATCCAGTTCAAGGTTATATTGCTTTATGGGATGGCATATTTGGTAGCTCTTATTCTATTGGCGAAACAATAAGACAGATTAGTCCATACATACTCGCAGGCCTTGCGGTAGCATTTGCTTTCCGTACTGGATTGTTCAACATAGGTGTTGAGGGGCAGTTAATCGTTGGTTGGTTTGCAGCTGCTTACGTAGGAATGGCTTTTGAGTTACCGATGTTTATTCATATCCCACTTGCACTCATTGCAGCAGCGGCCGCAGGTGCTATATGGGGATTGATTCCAGGTATTTTAAAAGCGACGTTACGCGTACACGAAGTTATTGTGACGATTATGATGAACTATATTGCGCTACATGTTGTTAACGCTTTAATAAAGACAATTTCAGGAGGTAGTTTTAAACTTGATCGGATTAAGCCTACCGCCTCATTACGTTCAGAGTTTTTATCTGAACTGACTGATTTTTCTACATTACACTATGGAATTATCATTGCATTGCTAATGGTTGCGGTTATGTGGTTTATTCTTGAAAAGACGAAAACAGGCTACGAATTAAAGTCAGTCGGCTTTAACGAAGAAGCTTCTCGCTACGCAGGAATGAATACAAATAAAAACATTGTCTTGTCAATGATGATTTCAGGCGGATTTGCTGGTCTTGGAGGAGCGATGGAGGCATTAGGAACGTTTGGGAATATTTCTTCAATGGGTGGTTTTACAGGAATCGGATTTGACGGGATTGCTGTTGCCTTACTAGGTGCGAATACGCCACTGGGTGTTATTTTCGGGGCAACCCTATTTGGATCATTGAAATATGGTTCGAATAACATGCCGAACGCCGCAGGTATTCCAGTAGAAATTGTTTCCATAGTTATTGCGCTTATCATTTTCTTTGTCGCATCCGGTTATATCATTCGTGTAGTTCTCAACCGAATGGGTAAGAAAAAGGAGGCGAAATGATATGAGTTTTCTCGCATTATTATACTTTATCATTCCAACAACAATCGCATATGCAGCACCACTAATTTTCACAGCAATTGGTGGCGTATTCTCTGAGCGGTCCGGTGTTGTTAACATTGGTCTTGAAGGACTTATGGTCATGGGTGCTTTTATTGGAATATTGTTCACGTTGCTTTACGGAGATACGTTTGGTACATGGACGCCGTGGGTCGCTTTACTTGTTGCCATGGTAGTTTCGGCTTTGTTTTCAGTCTTGCACGCAGTTGCATCAATTACGTTCCGTGCAAACCAAGTTGTTTCAGGGGTAGCCATTAATATGTTAGGTATAGCGATTGCCCTATTCTCTGTAAAAATGATTTTTGGAAAAGGACAAACTGATTTAATTCAACATAAGATTCCTAGATTCGATATTCCATTTTTACAGGATATCCCTTTCATTGGACCAATGTTATTTAAATCAGTATACGGTTCATCTATTCTTGCGATTAGTGTCGCATTAATTGCATGGTTCGTTATTTACAAAACAGCTTTCGGTTTACGTCTCCGCTCTGTTGGTGAACATCCAATGGCAGCTGATACAATGGGGATTAACGTAACAAGAACACGTTATATCGCAGTTATTATTTCTGGCGCACTTGCAGGTATTGGTGGTGCAGTTTATGCGATTACAACGACGAATGATTTTGGACATGCGACAATTAATGGACAAGGGTTCATGGCACTTGCTGCAATGATCTTTGGTAAGTGGCATCCAATCGGGGCAATGGGGGCAGCATTATTCT
>JARIDM010000121.1 GCA_029263945.1 Sporosarcina sp. | reverse complement strand
CGCTTATGGAGTTCGTCTGAAAAACCTCTATCAAAGGCGGATGGAAGATGTGGCGGTAGGTGCGACCCCGTTAGTCGGGACGAACACGTATGCAGACCTGTTAGAAGACGTTGAACTTACTATGAAGGATAATCCCCCACACCGATTAGCGGCGTCATTTGAATCCTTTCGTCTACAATTTAAAGACCAACAGCCAATTGTTAAATTGCTTGTTTTTGGTGAACTAAAAGATTTTAAATCACGTGCAGATTTTGTCAGTAGTTACTTGGCAACGGGTGGTCTTAAAAGTGAATGGAGTCCCGTCTTTACTTCTACCGAAGAAGCTGTGGCATGGCTTAAGGACAACACAATTGATTACGCCATTATTTGTACAACAAATGACCAAGTGAAAGAAATCTTACCGTCCCTTCTTCGAAATAAAAATGTAAACACTTGGATAGATGTCGCGGGTCATTATGATGAAGCGACTTGTAAGGAGTGGGAAGCGTTGGGACTCAACGGTACTCTATTTAAAGGCCAACATAAAATCGACAAATTCACCGAAATTTTAAACCGTTGGAAGGGTGGAAGCTGTCATGCGTAAACCAAATTTTAATCACATTAATCCATTGGAATATACAAGTGGAAATGCCTCGCCAACAGATGTCAAAAAACCGTTTCTTACAAATGAAGGCATTAACATCAAAGAGGTTTATCACCAAAAAGACGTCGAAAAAGTTGTCCATTTGAATGATTACCCTGGTGTGACACCGAATACACGCGGTCCCTATCCGACCATGTATGTTACAAGGCCTTGGACGGTGCGCCAATACGCAGGGTTTTCGACCGCTGAAGAAAGCAATGCTTTTTACCGTAGGAACCTCGCGATGGGGCAAAAAGGACTTTCCGTTGCGTTTGACTTAGCGACACACCGTGGCTATGACTCTGATCATGAACGGGTGACTGGAGATGTGGGGAAGGCTGGTGTTGCCATTGATTCTGTAGAGGATATGAAAGTTTTATTTGATAGAATTCCACTTGATGAAATGTCTGTTTCTATGACCATGAACGGTGCTGTTCTCCCAATTATGGCTTTTTATATCGTAGCGGCAGAAGAACAAGGTGTGACGCCAGAACAATTGGTAGGGACCATTCAAAATGACATTTTAAAAGAATATATGGTGAGAAACACGTATATTTTCCCACCGGACATGTCGATGAAAATTATCGCGGATATTTTTGAATACACTTCTACGAAGATGCCGAAATTCAACTCTATTTCGATCTCTGGCTATCATATGCAAGAAGCAGGTGCCACGGCAGATATCGAACTTGCGTATACCCTTGCGGATGGACTTGAATATGTACGTACGGGACTAAAAGCAGGCATTGACATCGATTCATTTGCCCCGCGCTTATCCTTTTTCTGGGCCATCGGTAAAAATTATTTTATGGAAATTGCAAAAATGCGTGCCGCACGTAAAATGTGGGCACAAATGATTCAATCGTTTGACCCTAAAAACCCAAAATCACTCGCACTACGAACCCATTCTCAAACGTCAGGATGGAGTTTAACTGAGCAAGATCCCTTTAACAATGTGACGCGAACGCTCATAGAAGCGAATGCTGCGGCGATGGGACACACCCAATCTCTTCATACAAATGCACTGGATGAAGCGATCGCACTCCCAACTGATTTTTCAGCACGTATTGCGAGAAACACCCAACTTTTCTTACAAGAGGAGACGCAGATGACGAAGGTGGCCGATCCATGGGGTGGTTCTTATTATGTGGAAAAATTAACGGAAGAATTGATGGAAAAAGCCTGGCATCTAATCGAGGAAATCGAAGAACTTGGCGGGATGGCAAAAGCAATTGAAACAGGGTTACCGAAGATGAAAATTGAGGAAGCAGCAGCCAAACGTCAAGCGCAAATCGACTCTAAATTTGAATCGATTATCGGCGTGAATAAATATCAGTTAGACGTAGAAGAACCGATTGATATTTTGGATATTGACAATACAGTCGTTAGAGAAAAGCAAATCAATCGGATCCACCACATGAAAGACTCACGGGACGATGTGGAAGTGCTACGGACCCTCGCGGCCATTACAGAAACGGCGAAAACAGGGGAAGGGACTATCCTCAGTATGGCAGTCGACGCAGCGCGTGCAAGAGCAACGATTGGTGAAATTTCAGATGCGATTGAAATCGTATCAGGCAGACATAAGGCGGTGATTAGATCTGTGAGTGGTGTGTATAGTTCTAATTTTTCGAATGAAGAAGAAATTGAAGAAGTAAAGCAAATGGCAGACGAATTTTTAGAAAATGAAGGGCGGCGTCCAAGAATCCTCATTGCCAAAATGGGGCAGGATGGACATGACCGCGGGGCAAAAGTAATCGCTTCTTCATTTGCTGACTTAGGATTTGATGTAGACATTGGGCCTTTATTCCAAACGCCAGATGAAACGGCAACGCAAGCAGCAGAAAACGATGTCCATGTCATTGGGGTCAGCTCGCTTGCCGCTGGACATAAGACACTTGTACCAGCTCTACGTCAAGCACTGGAGAAAATTGGACGAGAAGATATTTTAATTGTCGTGGGTGGGGTCATCCCAGCGCAAGATTATGCTTTTTTACGTGAAAACGGTGCAGTCGCAATCTTTGGCCCAGGAACCGTCATCCCCGTTTCCGCACAAAAAGTAATCGAGGAGATTTACCGAACGCTTGGCTACGAGGAAGTGACGGACTAATGAAGGACAAAAAGAATGACGTAAACAAGCGTACGATGCATGTAATGGACGGTATTGACAGTCGCCATGACGGGATGCGCGGGGCATCAAAAAAAAGATTTGTAAAAAAGGACCGAAAAATAGCCATCCCTGAATTAGCAAACAGGATAAAAAACGGCTCACGACTTGACCTCGCAAAAGGAATTACGCTGATTGAAAGTATTACGGCAACTGATAAAATTGCAGGACAAGAATTATTGTTAAACGTATTGCCTGAAACAGGGAAAAGTATACGTATAGGAATTACTGGCGTCCCAGGTGCGGGAAAAAGTACGTTCATTGAAGAATTCGGGTTAATGCTAGCAGAATCTGGACATCAAGTTGCTGTTCTCGCAATTGATCCAAGTTCATCTTTAACAGGCGGTAGTATACTGGGTGATAAAACAAGGATGGAAGCGCTGGCGAGACATCCAAATGCGTTTATTCGTCCTTCACCTGCAGCAGGTACGCTTGGTGGTGTGCATAAAAAATCACGTGAGACAATTTTACTTTGTGAAGCCGCTGGGTATGATGTGATTCTTATTGAAACAGTTGGCGTTGGCCAAAGTGAAACGGTAGTTCGGGGTATGGTAGACTTCTTTATGCTTCTTGTATTAACAGGGGCTGGGGATGAATTACAAGGAATGAAAAAAGGAATTATGGAGTTAACGGACACCATCATTGTGCATAAAGCAGATGGGGATAATGTAGCACTGACAAAAAAGACGGTAAGAGAATACAAGCAACTCCTCCACTTTTTACAGCCAGCATCCCCGGGGTGGACGAGTTCTGCACTGGCTGTTTCTTCATTACAAAAGACGGGATTAGCTGAAGTTTGGGAAATGATTCAGTCATTTAAATTGGTGATGAACGAAAATGGCTACTGGCAAGAACGGCGAAGCTTACAAACGTCTGATTGGTTCCGCTCGATGATTCATGATCGCTTAATTGATAACTTTTATTCGATTCCTGGCAAGAAGGCTGAAGTTGCATCACTAGAGCGCATTCTTTTAGGCGGCGAATTAACCGTTTCAAGTGCAGTTGATCAATTATTTAATAGGAGTGAATGAAATAAATGATAAAAGTAAACTTTGTTTGTTTAGGCAATATTTGTCGTTCTCCAATGGCTGAGGCTGTTTTGAGAAAACTTATTTTAAATGAAGGGCTTGAAAATCAAATCGAAGTGGATTCATCTGGAACAAGTGATTGGCATATTGGGAAACAACCACATGAAGGAACGCTAGCCATATTAAAGCAGTATCACATTTCAGCAGAGGGTATGTTTG
>JARIDM010000046.1 GCA_029263945.1 Sporosarcina sp. | reverse complement strand
GTTTATGCTCAAGACGCCGTGCAGATGTTTTGATTAAAGAACAAAGCGTGACGGTAAACGGCGAAGTGATTACTTTTGGTTACAGGGTGAAGGAAGGCGATCAGGTTGAAGTCGATGGCAGTCTAATTCTTCCGAAGAACAATGACATTTATTTGATGTTCAATAAACCGATTGGCGTTGTCTGTACATCAGCAAGTCATATTGACAACAATATTATTGACTTTATAAATTATCCAGTGCGCATCTTTCCTGTTGGCCGGCTCGATCGACAATCAGAGGGGCTCATTTTGCTTACAGATGATGGCAGTATTGTGAATGAACTTCTGCGAGAAGAACATAATGAAGAGAAGGATTATATTGTGACCGTCGACAAAAAGCTAACGGCAGAGTTTATCGCACATCTTTCTACTGGGGTAAACATTTACAACCCGCGTAAAAAAACGTATACACTTACAAAGCCCTGCAAAGTGGTTCAGTTGGATGAATACCGGTTTCAGATTACATTGTCGCAAGGGTTAAACAGACAAATTAGGCGAATGTGTAGACGGTTTCAATATACAGTGACGAAGCTGCAACGCATACGTCTTAAAAATATAACGCTAGGTGCGTTAAAAGTAGGGGAATGGCGTGCGTTAACCGAAGAAGAAGTTAGAGGGTTAAAAGAACGAAGTTAAGTGACAGGGAAAGGGAATGAGTACGGATTATATAGTGTTATTCTTTCAATTAATAGCGCTATTGCGAAGATATTTTACATTTATAGTTTCTTTTACATGACTGAAAAATTTTGCTAAACTGTTTAAAGTTAATCACTCTAAAAGAATCAGCTCGTAGACTTTACTTAACCTTTCAAGTGAGTTAATTTCATAATCACTTTAACCTAAATAGGATTATTGATCGTGATACATTTATGAAATGGATTAACGTACATAAATTTCAAATTAAAGTAGACGAAAAATTTGGATGTCGTTTGTGTGGATAAACGATTGATTAAATTGTATGCGTTTTCTTTAAAGTTTTTCAGTTGTCTATAATGAATAGTAGAGGTGTACGAATGAACTTTTTGTGGGGAATTTTTGGTATATTTACAGTGCTTGGCATTGCGTTTCTCTTATCGAATGCAAAGCGCTCGATTAATGTCAGAACAATTTTAGTCGGACTAGCAATTCAAGTTTCATTTGCATTTATAGTTTTGAAGTGGGAGACAGGTCGAAAAGCATTGAAATGGCTTTCGGATAAAGTACAAAATGTGATTGATTATGCAGGCGAAGGAGTTTCATTTCTATTCGGACCGATGGCAGATGCTGAAGGTTTTGGATTTGTTTTTGCTTTCCAAGTACTGACAATTATTATTTTCTTTTCATCTTTAATCTCGGTGTTGTACTATTTGGGCATCATGCAATGGTTTATTAAACTTGTGGGTGGCGGTTTATCTAAACTTCTTGGGACAAGCCAAGCGGAATCGATGTCAGCGGCAGCTAATATATTTGTCGGACAAACAGAAGCACCACTTGTCATTAAACCATTTTTAGCAAATATGACAAAATCAGAATTATTCGCAGTTATGACTGGTGGATTAGCTTCAATTGCAGGTTCTGTACTAGCTGGATACGCATTGTTAGGTGTTCCACTTGAATACTTACTTGCGGCAAGCTTTATGGCGGCACCAGCTGGGCTAATTATGGCCAAAATGATGATCCCAGAAAAAGAAAAATCGGAAGTCATCGCATTTAATATGGAACGAGATACGGATACTGTAAACGTAATTGATGCAGCTGCGCGCGGTGCTGGAGATGGTTTGAAGCTTGCTTTAAACGTAGGAGCTATGCTTTTGGCTTTCATTGCGTTAATTGCTTTACTGAACGGCATGTTAGGCGGCATCGGGGGATGGTTTGGCTATGGTTCACTGACGCTCGAAAGCATCTTAGGGGTCCTCTTCTCACCACTTGCCTTTGCAATTGGTGTACCGTGGGCAGAGGCGGTGACGGCCGGTAGTTTCATCGGACAAAAAGTAATCTTGAACGAGTTTGTTGCTTATGCTGCATTTGCACCTGAGATTGCATCATTGTCACCGAAAACAGTCATCGTTGTGAGTTTTGCACTTTGTGGGTTCGCAAATTTAAGTTCACTAGCAATTTTATTAGGTGGATTAGGCGAGATTGCACCGACAAGACGTCCAGATATTGCACGTTTAGGGATGCGTGCAGTTACTGCTGGTGTGCTTGCTTCGTTACTTAGTGCATCTATCGCGGGTATGTTTATTTAGTTCAATTTGCTAGAAATCTATATTTTTTGGGTGTAAACCTAAGGGCTTGTTGCAAAAACAATTTGACGAAATAGCATGAAAAAAGACTAGAGAAAACGTCTATCCCGTTCAGTTCATCGGTACAAAATGTAAACAAAAAAACTAAAAGACATCTAATTCGTATATGAATTAGATGTCTTTTTTCCTGCTTTTCAACAGGACGCATTTCGTGGGATGGGCGTTGAACCACACCACTCCCTATGCGCGCAGGGTGTTTCACCTGTCCCACTGATCCCACCGGAGTCGCCGGTTTCCACTCCAATCAACTAAGTGTGTGCAAATAAATCATGTGCAACAATCGCGCCCGAAATATGGAAAGGTGTTACTACACGTTGATTTCCGTTCCAACCGGACGCGTTCTGGAGGGCGAGCGGTGGACCAACCCGTCCGCTAGTGCAAAGATGTGCTCCTTTTCGCTGCGCTTCACTCGCAAAAGACGTTCTTCGTTACGTCTCTCGCTACCGTTGGTTGTTTCACCTGTCTCGCTGATCCTCCCAGAGTCGCCGTTT
>JARIDM010000005.1 GCA_029263945.1 Sporosarcina sp. | reverse complement strand
ACCGCGTGCTTCTGGTTGACGTGCGATTCCTTCTTGTGTTTTCGAAACAACTAAACCTGCACCAAGACCTGCACCTAATGCTCCAAGACCGATTGCGATTGCTGCTGCTAATAAACCAACTGAACCTACCATAGTATTGTTTCCTCCTAATTTTCCTTTTATTTGTTTTGTTCCCCTGATTTCGGGTTATATATATGTGTTGACTAGTCTGCGCTAACTTTGTTAGACATATAGACCATCGTTAACATAACAAAGATAAATGATTGGATTCCACCTACAAAAATAGAGAATCCCATCCAAGCAATTCCTGGTATAATTGCACCGACTAAACCGAACATACTTGAAACGCCAAGTGCTGCGATTAGACCGAGTAGAACTTCACCAGCAAAAATATTACCGTAAAGACGTAGTCCAAGTGTTAATGTGTTTGCGAATTCACCAATGATCGTAATCGGTAGTAAACCTGGTAACGGTTTAAGATAATACTTCCCGTAGCCAGCTGCACCTTTCATCTTGGCACCGTAGTAATGCGTTAAAATCATAACCATAGCGGCTAGTGTCATTGTAACCATAGGATCTGCAGTCGGTGATTTCCACCATAACTCGCCTTTCCATTGTACAGAGAGTGGTAACCCAAGTACGTTCGACACAAACAGGAATAAGATAAGTGTGATTCCTAAAATATGGAATCTTCCACCTGTTTTCCAGTCCATATTGCTCTTTATGATTCCTTTGACGAAGTCCATGATCCATTCAAAGAAGTTTTGCATCCCTGTTGGTTTCATTTGCAAATTTCTTGTTGCTAAGAAGCCGATGAGGAACACAATGATACAAGTGATTGAGAGCATCATTAAGTTTGACCAACTAAATGTAAGCCCTATCAGTGTAAACGTTGGATCTTTATGGTCCATGTTTCGTTCACCTCCCTTATTCATTCGGAATGAAGTTGTTGCACTTCAACGATTGTTGAAGAAACATTACTCGTGTCTTGCGTGGTATATGATCCTGTCCACTAGTAAGAGGACATACGGTATACCAAAACCAATGACCGTACTGATCAGGTCGAACTGCTCCGGCATCGCAGTTGCGATTGCTGCCGCCGCAATACCAGATGCGAAACGCAACGCACTTCCAATCGATACGCGTCTTTTCCCTTCCGCAATTGCGCGGTCATACTGTTCGGCTCTCCGAACAAGTATCCAGAAATTATACAATCCAAATAAAGAGCCTAATATCAGTCCTGCGAAAATGGACTTCCATTCAGTAAACCCCCAACCGAGGACGAATAAAGCAAGAAAAAAAAATAAAGCCCTTCGCTGTCGACTATGGATTTCCCTCAATGTTTGCATATTTGTGTGCGCCCCTGTTTCATATTTTCTGGTGTTAGGTTAAAACGAATGCATTTGGATGTGCAAGGTGGTTTCCCGCCTCGCTGTCCAGCCTTTTAACCGCCGATAGACTCCGAAAAAAATAGGAACCTTTTACTTTGCGGATGAACGGCTTAGATTCATACGCGTAAACAGACATTTCTATTTTACAAAATCAGTCGTCCGGTGAAATAGAAGAAGATAGAATATCAATGCAATATGTTGTTTTTTTCAGTTTCATATGTACGAAACTTCTATCGTTCTTACCCTTTGTAATCATACAGTAGACCTATTTTGATGTCAATTGATTCCCCCATTTTCTTACCTACTTATACAAATTTGTCAAACAATCGACAAATTTTAATCCTAACTTGCGCGCATACTTTCAAACGTGGGGTTTTACTGGTACATCTTCACAACATATCGGTGAATTAATTCATTTTCAGTCATAAAAAGAAACAGCTACCAAACTCATAAACGAGTTTGGTAGCTGTTTGCTGTTATTGTACAGACGTTAAATATTTTTTCAACGCTTCGACGATGCGTTCTGAAGCATGTCCGTCTCCGTATGGATTTGAAGCTTGCGCCATTTTTGTATAGGCTTCTTCATTCGTAAGGAGTTCATGCGTTAGTGAATAAATTGTTTCTTCGTCTGTTCCAGCAAGTTTCAGCGTTCCCGCTTCAATTCCTTCTGGACGTTCTGTTGTATCCCGAAGCACAATGACAGGTTTTCCTAAAGAGGGTGCTTCTTCTTGAATGCCACCTGAATCCGTTAAAATGATATGAGACGCCGCTGCGAAGTTATGGAAATCGACAACTTCAAGCGGTTCTATTAATTGCACACGTTCATTGTTCCCTAGAATTTCATCGGCTAATTCTCGCACGACTGGGTTCATGTGAACTGGGTACACCACTTGGATATCATCATGTTCTTCTAGTAACCGGTTAATTGCTCTGAAGATATTCCGCATCGGTTCTCCAAGATTTTCTCTACGGTGTGCGGTTAATAAAATTAACTTATCTGTGCCTAAACGGTCGAGGACAGGATGCGAATAATTTTCACGCACAGTCGTTTGGAGCGCATCAATTGCCGTATTACCTGTGACATAGATCACATCTTTGTTTTTCCCCTCATCAATGAGGTTCCCTGCAGACTTTTCAGTCGGTGAAAAATGCAAATCAGCAATGACACCTGTTAACTGACGGTTCATCTCTTCTGGATAAGGTGAGTACTTATCCCATGTACGAAGACCAGCTTCCACATGACCTACAGCAATTTTGTTATAAAATGCTGCTAAGCTACCTATAAACGTCGTCGCTGTGTCTCCGTGGACGAGAACGATGTCTGGTTGTACTTCTTTCATAATGGCGTCTAGCCCCTCAAGTCCACGAGTGGCGACGTCGACCAAAGTTTGTCTATCTTTCATAATATTCAAGTCATAGTCAGGTTTAATGTCGAACGTTTGGAGAACTTGGTCAAGCATTTCACGGTGCTGTGCGGTAACTGTCACAATGGATTCTATCGTTTCATTGTTTTTTTCTAGTTCTAGCACGAGCGGCGCCATTTTTATTGCTTCTGGCCGCGTCCCAAAAATCGTCATTACTTTCCATTTCTTCGTCAACTTATTGTGACCTCCCTATTATTTCGTGCCAAATAACCGGTCGCCTGCATCCCCAAGACCAGGGACAATGTATCCTTTTTCATCAAGCTTTTCATCAAGCGCCGCGATATACATGTCGACGTCAGGATGTGCATCGGTCATTGCTTTAACTCCTTCAGGCGCAGCAATCAGGCACATAAAACGAATGCTTTTCGCTCCGCGTTTTTTCAATGAGTTAACTGCTTCAATTGCTGATCCCCCTGTCGCTAACATCGGGTCAACGAGAATGAGGTCGCGTTCAGATACGTCTGATGGCAGTTTTACATAATATTCAATTGGCTGAAATGTCTCTGGATCACGGTAAAGACCGATATGGCCAACTTTTGCAGCTGGAATTAAATTTAAAATCCCTTCTACCATCCCAAGACCTGCACGTAAAATAGGTACGACACCTAGTTTTTTTCCAGCAAGCACATTAGACATGCCTTTTCGGACTGGCGTTTCAATTTCTTTTTGTGTTAACGGTAAATCCCTCGTAATTTCATAAGCCATTAACGTCGCTACTTCATCGACAAGCTCACGGAATTCCTTGGTCCCAGTGTTTATATCTCGTATGTAAGTCAGTTTATGCTGTATCAACGGGTGGTCCAGTACAACTACTTTTGGCATTCGTCTTCACTCCTTTTAAACATCAAATTCAGTATAGCAGAATCGACCTTATTCTTGCATGAATTAGGTCGATTTATGCAAAAGAATAATCACATGTGCCCATTTCAAAGTGCTCTTTTCTGTACAGACAACGGTGCATCTAGGTTGGCATTGACTCAAATGAGGTAGTTGATCTCTTCAAATGGCATCGGTTTATAAAAATAGAACCCTTGCCCAACTTCGCAGCCCAATGCCACAAGCGCTTCTATTTGATGCACTTCTTCAATGCCTTCCGCAACGGTTAAAACATTCAAGTTTTTTGCAAGTTGAATAATTGTCATGACAACTGCGTATGTGCCTGGTTCGTGAAGCGCCTTAATAAAACTTCGATCTATTTTTAATTCACTCACTTGGAGTTGCGGTAAGTAACTTAGTGACGAATAACCAACACCGAAGTCATCTATAGATATTTCAAAACCTAACTGATTTAGTTTCTCAAACAATTGTTTTGCCAAGTTAAAGTCAACGAGGCCAATACTTTCTGTAATTTCGATACGGATATACTTGGGTGGAACTTTAAATTTTGCAACAAGTTGGCTAAATGACTGAAGGAAAGTTGGATGGAAGAAATGATCGACCGATACATTGACCGCAACTTGGTACATTTTTTTCTCCTTGCGCATTCGTTCTCTTTGCCACTTTAATACCTTTTCAAAAACGACAAGTTCCAACTCGATAATTTTACCGATATTTTCGGCAATCGTAATAAACACACCTGGTGGGACTTGTCCCAGAACGGGTGAGTTCCAGCGAGCTAACGCTTCAAACGAACTGATTACACCTGTTGCCAAGTCAACTTTAGGTTGTAAATAAACATCTAATCCATTCACAGCAAGCGCCCTTACTAATTCGTTAGCAATTGTCATTTCTTTAATCGTTTCTTCGTTATGAAGGTCTTTATAAAACGACACTGTTCCTCCAGGAATCCTTTTCGCTTCTGTCAACGCAATGTCTGCACGGCGAATCATCTCTTCCGCCGAACTTTCATGGTCTGCTAATGAGATGCCCACTTTTAATGAGATATACATTTCTTTTCCTGCAATTAAAAAAGGTTGGCTCATTAACAGTCTGAGGTCGTTTTCAAATTTAATGGCCTCTAACCCTGTTCGTTCCCTCGTATAAAGAATGGCTGCACTTGATAATCGTCCAATATATGAATCTCTTGTCATCGTACGAAGTCGTTTAGCGATTTGCTGAAACAATTCATCGCCTGCAGCGCGCCCGTACAAGTCAATGATATTTGTATATTGATTTGATGCAATCACTGCAACAAAAGCGTCTTTGTTTTGTTGAATAATTTGTTTAAATTTCCCTTCAAATGCATAACGATTCGGCAAGCCAGTCGTTAAGTCATAGTATGCAAGCGAATGCAGTTGACTTTGTTGTTCAAAATAGTTGCTTGTGATTTGAATGACCGGAATTAACTGTTCTAAGTATTTAATGTGAATGTCTGTTGGTGGTTTCAAGGTTTCAACACAAATCAAGAACACCTCTGATTTGTGCCCACTTTGGTTATGTATCGGTATTGACCAACTTGCTTTAAAAGGATGCGTGTCACTTGGTTCAATTGGTGCGATATGTACTTTCTGGTTCTTAATAAAATCAACTTCTAATGCCATCGTTTCTTGAATACGTGACAATATGGACAGCGGCAAATCGGTAGACGTTCTTAAAAGCCAACCGTCTTCAGGATGTAAGAACATATAGGCACAGGCAATCTCACTAGAGAAAAAAGGGCCCAAATCGTGACAAACGCTTTGTAATAAGGTCTCTATATTTTCACCGTCATTAATGCCTTGAAACATATGCTTTTGTTGCTCAAGAAGTGATTCGTTTATTTTGCGCGTCGTAATCTCTCTAATAAATGAGCTGACAAGTAAAACCGCACCATCTTCCCCGTAAAGCGGTTGGATGACCAATTCACTCCAATAAGAACTGCCGTCTTTTCGATAATGCAAAATATCTTCCGTAACACTTTCGCCTTTTCGTAGTCTTCGGTCAATGCTTTGAATGACACTCAAATCTGTATATTCACCAAAAAGAAAGCGCAGGTTTTCCCCGTAAACTTCTTCTTGCGTGTAACCCGTGATTGTTGTAAAGGGCTCATTGACATAGACGACCCCATCTTCGCCTATTTCAGGATCCGTGACGATAAACCCCGTATCAAAAAGGTCACCGCATTGCTTCAAATGTATGAGGAGCATTTCCTTCTCTTCTTTATAAGGATCGTTCATTATCATTCACCTTTCCTGTTAGGCTCTACACACGTATATAAGGAAAAAAACAAGCCACTTCCTTGCAGAAAGTGGCCCATTCAATTTAGCTTATTCGTATAGTGGAAACTTATCTGTAATTGCTGTTACACGTTCATGCGCTTCTTTTTTCACAGCTTCATCTTCAGGGTTCTTAAGAAGCGTTGCGATAATCGACGCAATCTCTTTCATTTCTTCTTCACCAAATCCACGTGAGGTAACCGCTGGTGTTCCGATTCTTACACCTGATGTGACAAACGGACCTTCCGTATCGAAAGGAATCGTATTTTTATTCACCGTAATGCCGACTTCATCTAATGCAGCTTCTGCAACTTTACCCGTAATATTTAACGAGCGAAGGTTTAATAGCAACAAGTGATTATCCGTTCCCCCTGAAACAATGTCGATGCCTTCAGCAACGAGCGCTTCACCGAGAACTTTTGCATTTGTTTTCACTTGTTGAATATATGCTTTGAATTCAGGTTTTTGTGCTTCACCAAACGCCACGGCTTTTGCAGCAATGACATGCATGAGCGGTCCGCCTTGAACGCCTGGGAAAATTGACTTATCTAGTTTACGACCAAATTCTTCTGTAGATAAAATCAGCCCACCACGAGGACCACGCAATGTTTTGTGTGTTGTCGATGTCACAAAATGTGCGTGTGGTACTGGATTCGAATGTTCGCCAACTGCGACAAGACCTGCGATATGTGCCATATCAACAAAGAGGTATGCGCCTACTTCATCTGCAATTTCTCTGAATTTTGCAAAGTCAATTTCACGTGGATATGCACTTGCACCTGCAACAATCATTTTCGGCTTATGCTCAAGTGCTTTTTGGCGAACATCTTCGTAGTCAATTTTCTCATCGTCTTTAGAAACGCCGTAATCGACGAAATTATAAAGTTCACCTGAAAAGTTAACTGGACTACCGTGTGTTAAGTGACCACCGTGAGATAAGTTCATGCCAAGTACCGTGTCCCCTGGCTCAAGTGTTGCAAAATAGACAGCCATATTCGCTTGGGCACCTGAGTGAGGTTGTACGTTAGCATATTCAGCACCGAAAATTTCTTTCGCACGATCACGCGCAATGTCTTCAACGACATCGACATGCTCACAACCTCCGTAATAACGTTTACCTGGATAGCCTTCCGCATATTTATTCGTGAGTACTGATCCTTGAGCTTCCATGACGGCTTCTGTAACGAAGTTTTCGGAGGCAATTAGTTCGATATTGGCTTGTTGACGACCTTTTTCCGCCATAATTGCATCATAAATTACTTTATCTTCTGCTTTTACCTGATTGAGCGCTGATGAAAGTTCTTTAATTTTAACTTGGTTCATAAGTCATTTCCCCTTTGTCAGTAACCTTATTTTTATCATTCATAAACCGCACGTGCGCCGCCAATTAACTTCGGACGTGTTGTCGCAACCGTAACTGTTGCCTGTCCAATTTTATCAATAGATGTTCTAATCGGTACCGCTACATTTTTCAGGTGCATGCCGATTAACGTTTGACCAATATCAATTCCTGCACAAGCTTTTATCTGTTCCACAACGACTGGATTTTCCAGTTGTGTGTAAGCATAGGCTGACATTGAGCCACCTGCCTGCACTGTTGGGATGACCCGTACAGGTTCTAGCTGAAAAGCCTTTGCGACATGATGCTCAATTGTTAGTGCACGGTTAATGTGTTCGCAGCCTTGAAAAGCTAGATGAAGGTGATGCTGTTTCGTAAACTGTAACAACGGGTCGTAAAGGGCTTCGCCAATTTCAAAAGCACCCGACGTACCAATCTTTTGTCCAATCACTTCAGAAGTTGAACAACCGACGACAAAAAGTCCGCCTTCTTCAAACTCAGTTTGTTCTGCCATTTCAGACAACAAGTCCTCTAGTTGGCTTTTCACCACACTTAGCGTGTCCACTACGCAAACACCTACCTCTTAGTTTTCGAGTGCCGTTAGTTTTTCAATTCGACGCGCATGACGACCGCCTTCAAATTCTGTGTCTAGCCATGCCTCAACAATCTCTCGCGCGAGGCCCGCGCCAATGACACGTTCTCCCATCGCTAAAACGTTCGTATTATTATGTCCACGTGTCGCTTTCGCACTGAATACATCATGAACAAGTGCACAACGAATGCCTTTTACTTTATTGGCAGCGATTGACATGCCAATCCCCGTTCCACAAATAAGTATGCCCCGATCAAAGCGACCTTCCGCAACGCCTAAACTAACAGCTGAAGCATAGTCTGGATAGTCGACTGACTCGTCTGTTGTTGGACCAAAGTCTTCGTATGCCGTACCACGTTCTTCGAGTAGAGAGATAATTTCTTGACGAAGTATATTTCCTCCATGATCTGAAGAAATAGCGATTTTCATAGCGCATCCTCTTTTCATAATAGATTTATAATTCATTCTACCATTTTTAAAAAATAAAAACAGTCCCACACTTAAATTGTAGGACTGTTTTTTCGATTTTATAAAACGTTTGGTTTGGTGCCTCGACGTTTTAAATTCTTCTAGGCATCATCACGATAACGTCAATATTCTTTATTAAGAACGATTAAATTGACTAATAACAGCATAGAGCGCTTCAGATTGTTGCTTCAGTTGTGCTGCCATTGCATCCGCTTGTTCAATAGAATGTACTTGTTCCTCAGTTGTCGCCTGCACTTCCTCTGCACCAGCTGAGGTTTCTTCCGCAATGGCGGCTACATCTTGTGATTGACTGGCAGTGGCCTCTATATTCTTTAGTTGATGTTCAACAAGCTTCGTAATTTCTACGACTGAACTTGCCATACCATTCACTTTGTCTGTCATCTCTGTAACACTGTCACTTGTTTCAGTCGCACGGTTTGCTTCTGTCGCTGCAGATTTGACTTGTGTTTCCATTTCTTCAACAACTTTTGAGACATCCGCTTGAATTGTGGAGACAAGTTGAGCGATGGCTTGTACCGCATGTGCACTTTCGTCAGCTAACTTTCGGACTTCTTCAGCAACAACAGCAAAACCTGCACCGTGTTCGCCCGCACGAGCTGCTTCGATTGAGGCATTGAGCGCGAGCAAGTTCGTTTGTTCTGCAACACTTCCGACGAGTTCAACAATATTGCCAATCTCGGTCGCATTCTTGTCCAAGTTACGAATAGTCGTTAACGAGGCTTCGCTTTTATCTGACATTGAACGAATCCCCTCAACAAGCGATTTAAAGACATTTATCATCTGGTTTAACTCGGCGAGCATTTCCGCGGAACGTTCAGAAGACTGCCCTGCGCGTTTATTTACCTCTACAGCCAACAAACGAATGTCTTCTACTGCTTCCGCTGTTTCTTGAATCGCTACGGCTGATTCCTCTGCGCCTGCCGATATTTCTGTTATGGTTTTGACAACAACGTCTGCCTGCTCCGCAGCGGATCCTGTACTCACTGATAAATGGTCTACCGTTGTCGCTGTTTTTTCAAAGTTCAATTCTATTTGACCGACAATCGTTCGTAAGTTTAGCACCATTTGTTGAAACGCTTCTGCTACTGAACGAATTTCATCTGAAGACTTCGGCATCTCAATATCAATGCCAATATTTCCCTCCGCAACTTCGATCGCTGCTTTTTCAAGCTGTTGCAAAGGTTTCGTCAAAATTGTACCGAAAACAGCTGCTAAAACAGCTGTCCAGAAAATACCCATCCCGAACGTAATGAACATAAACCATGACGGTTCAATATTCGGGAAAAAGTTCGGTTGAAGAACATTCAAAAATACGGCACTTGTAGAATAAGTGACGATTGCAAGAATGGTAACAAATATGACGAGTTTTTTTCTTAAGCCATGTTTTATTCTATGTTCATGCATCCGATTACCCCTCCTTTAACTTCTCCACGAGCGTATCCATCATTGTGGACAACTCGGTAAAAGTTTTTGTATACGTTTCCAAATCCCCACCAAATGGGTCATGTACATCTTCGTTCACACTTGTTTTTAAAAAGCCTTTTAATGTGTAAGTTTTTCTTGCTGCACTCGGAAATAATTGTTGCAGCGCGCGTTGATGATTCGTCGTCATCGTAAAAATATAATCTGCCCATTCAATATCTTTTGCGGTTACTGCCCGTGACACAGCCGTGTAAGGCAAGTTCGCATTTGTGATTAATGTCTTCGCATTGTCTGCGATTGGTATGCCTTCTTGTGCATAAATGCCAGCTGAACGTACACGCATATTGGTCACATTTTTTCCGCGTAAAATGGCTTTAGCCTTTGGGCTTCGACATGTATTTCCTGTACAAATTATATATATATTCATCGTTATCTCCTTCTTCTAGTAGCGTAACTCATTTTTATAAATATTGGTATCCTTTTCTCACTGAACACATGAGTAAATACCCATGAGTAAGAATGAAAACCCGACAAAGAACCTTAACACTCTGCCATTCTTTATACCTAGACGCCCTTTAAAATGAAGCGCCAAAATGGAAAAGAAAAAAGCATAAAATCCGGATGCGCCAATAAATAAAATTTTATTAAATTGCAACATCCCAAACGAAATACTGACAGAAAAAGCATCCACACTGAC
>JARIDM010000152.1 GCA_029263945.1 Sporosarcina sp. | reverse complement strand
CGCAAGTTGAGGGAAGTTCCCTTTCACAACAATCTCTTTTTCTTGATACTCACAATTGGTTTTACTGATTTCAAGTTTTGCAATCGTGAAGAGATTGTCAGGATTATGGAAAATCGTGACGAACGGTTTGCCTGTTACAAAAGATTCTTCGGGTTGCCCATTCATCGCTTACGCCTCCTTAGTTTGAATCGAGTTGAATCATATCGTAAATATAACGTGCTTGTTCGTATTCTGGATTAATGGTAAATGCACGTTTCAAATGCTTGAGTGCGTCTTCTTTATGTTCTGTTGACACTGCGTATAAGAAGCCTAAGTTATAATGAGCATCTTCGTTCTCTTCATCCTGTTCAATGACAAAGCGAAATTCATTGCCTGCTTCTTTAAACAACTCGAGATTTGCCAATAAAATACCGTAAGATAAACGAATGTCTAGATCCTCAGGTGCAAGTTCTGCTGCACGCTGTAGATAAGGTAAAGCTAACTTGGGTTGTTCAGAACGTTCTAAACTTTTGCCAAGCATGAAATAAGCATCTGCTTCCTCTATCCCAGTTCGAAGTGCAACTTCATAAAGTTTAGCAGCTTCTTCATAACGCTCTTGATTGAAATACAAGTTCGCAAGTCCATAATAAGCTGTACCCGCTTCTTCATCGAGTACAATCGCCTGTTGGAAAAAAGGCTCTGCTCTTTCAGGGTCTCCAAGAGAAGCAAATACATTTCCTAGGTTAATATAACCGATGGCTTGATTCGGCTCTTCTTCAACTGCTTTCATAAACGATTCGACAGCAGTCTCATAATTTCCTTTTTGAAGTGCTACGATTCCCGTTTCATTGTAATTCATGTTATTTTCCCCTTACCCTACATAGTCAAGTGCAATGCCGTTTTTAATAACCTGATCAATTGTACCGCCACCTAGACATTCTTCACCATCATAAAAAACAACGGCCTGTCCTGGTGTAATTGCACGTACAGGTGTTTCAAAAATAACATTTGCTGTTCCGTCCCCGTTTAATTCAACTGTAACGTTTGAGTCGGGTTGGCGGTAACGAAATTTAGCAGTGCATGTAAATGTTGTTGGCAATTTTCGTGACGTTGAAAAATTCAAGTCAATTGCCGTGAGGCTCTCTGAATAAAGTGCATCATGATGAAAACCTTGCTCCACAAGTAAGACATTTTCCTTTAAATCTTTCCCAACGACAAACCACGGCTCTCCCGCACCACCGATGCCAAGTCCATGACGTTGACCGATTGTATGATACATAAGTCCATCGTGTTTCCCTTTTGTTTCACCGGCCATTGTTTTCATCGCACCTGGTTGTGCAGGTAAATATTCACCAAGAAAGTCTTTAAAATTACGCTCGCCAATAAAACAAATCCCTGTTGAATCTTTCTTTTGTGCTGTGGAAAGACCCGCTTCAATCGCTTTTTCACGCACGACACTTTTATCTAAATGACCGATCGGGAACATCACTTTTCCTAACATTTCAGGTGTGAGTTGATTTAAGAAATAAGTTTGGTCTTTCCCTTCATCTTTTCCGCGTAACATCGCAACGCCGTCTTCTGTTTCAACGACTTGTGCATAATGACCTGTCGCGAGATAATCTGCCCCAAGGTTCATTGCATGTTCCATAAATGCTTTGAATTTAATTTCTTTATTACACATGACATCTGGATTTGGTGTACGGCCTGCTTTATATTCTTCTAAGAAGTACGTAAAGACTTTGTCCCAATATTGCTGTTCAAAATTGACAGCATAATAAGGGATGCCAATATCATTACAGACACTGATGACATCTTCATAATCTTCTGTCGCTGTGCAGAAACCAGATTCGTCTGTATCATCCCAGTTTTTCATAAAAATACCAATGACATCATACCCCTGCTCTTTTAACAGAAGGGCGGCTACCGAAGAATCAACACCGCCTGACATTCCGACAACAACACGTGTATCCGCTGGTGCTTTCGCTGTTCGCAAATCTTTTCATTCCTTTCAATCAATGTCTTCATAAAAATGTATAAAGACAACGACGCTCTTAATCATTATTTCACAAGTCTATTTACAATTTCAGCTGTTTTATAGGCAGCAAGCTCGATTTGCGCTTCGTCCAATCCATAGCCAAAGCTAAATCGAACTGAATTACGGAGTTCTGGTGCACCTTTTTTGAACATGGCCATCAAGACATGCGAAGGCTCTAGTGATCCTGCTGTACATGCAGATCCACTTGAGACACAAACACCTGCCATATCCAAATTTACAAGTAAGGATTCAATATCTGTTCCTGGAAAACTGATATTAACGATATGCGGCAGACGCTTTTCACCCGCAGCATTCACCGTAAACTGAATCTTTTCCTTCGTAAGTGTATCTGTTAATAAAGTGGCATATGCGGCATAACGGTCAGTCATAGAACGCATGGATTCAAGTGCAATTTCA
>JARIDM010000231.1 GCA_029263945.1 Sporosarcina sp. | reverse complement strand
AATTTTTATGCTCCCAATTCAAAGAAATATTTCAATTTTTCAATTTTTCTACCTATTAACGAAGAATTTATTCAAAGTGCGGGTCTCGACCTCCACGTTAATGGTTTGATGGACATTGTGCTTCTTGATTCAACAAAAGAGAAAGCAATGAATTTGAAAGAACTTATCCAGGAAAATCTAGGTTTAGAATTTAACTTTTTTAATCAACAAGAAAACTTTGATTACTTTGAAGATTACTATGTTAGTTCATTAAAAATCATCTGTATGATCACCTTTATTTTACTCATAATCATTGTTTGTCTAGCTACCTGGAATACTTTGATAAGTATTCGATTAATGATAAAAGATTTTACAATCAATTTATTAGTTGGATTAAGTTATTCAAAACTAAGAGCAATTTTTTATAGTTATTTTGGAATACTGTTTTCCATCAATCTAGTCATATTATTTGTGATAACCGCTTTCAATAGATACGGCTTTTGGCTAAGAAATGATGCGATTTTTGCTACTTATGGAATTTTCGGCTTAATAAGTATGGATTGGATTTCTTTACTTGTTGTTCTTTTCATAGATTTTATTATTGGATTTACGATTGTTGAACTTACGATAAAAAAAATTAAAAGTATTCCAATCTCTATAGGAGTGTTAAAATGAATAGTATAATCAAACTAGAAATCAAAAAAAAAACATTTAAGAAGAAAGATTTTTCTATCTTAAATGATTTTGAGTTGGAAGTTGAACCTGGGGAAAGACTTTCTATTATAGGAGAGTCTGGAGTTGGAAAAACTTCTTTGCTTAATATTTTGGGTTTACTTGATACACAATACCAAGGAAACTATAAACTTTTTGATTCACCTGTTAAAGATTTATCACGAAATAAACTAGCTGAGTGGCGCAATCAAAAAATTGGTTTTGTTCTTCAGGAGTCCGCACTAATTAATTCTTTGACTTTAGAAGATAATATTAAATTGCCTCTTATGTATGCAAATCTTGAAAAAGACCTAGCTGTCCAAGATCACTTCGAACGAATTATTAATAAGATTGGAATTGAGCCCATTTTGAAGAAAAAACCGCTTGAGTGCTCTGGTGGCCAACGATCGAGAGCTGTTTTTGCTAGGGCTGTAATTATGAATCCCCAAATAATTTTGTCAGATGAACCAACTGCGTCTTTAGACACGGAAAATAAAGAAAAAATTATCAATCTACTTTTTGATATGAATAAAGAATTTAATACTACTATTATTACAGTGACTCATGATTTAGATTTAGCCAATCGTCATGAACGAATAGTTACTCTCGGAAGGAATGAATAAAATGGGATTCTATACAATGATTATATCGTTCATACTTGGCATATTCTTTACCATTCTTGGTGTTTCTCGTTGGAAACGGAACTTTTTATACAAGTTTTTCATGGTGCTAGGAATCATTTTCATTCTTTTTTCAGTTTATTTAGCAAGGCCTCATTAAGAATCAAGTTATATATAGATTATAAATAAGCTATATTTGGCATCTGAGTTGGAGATTTTTAGAGATTATCAAAATTTATAATATATAACAAACTAGTCAAGAAAGAGTCTTGAACATAAAGAATTTCAATACAAAGAAAGCGATCAAAAATGTCAAGAAAACAATTTGATCGTTTTTTTGGTTCTATAATATTTGTTGGTGTTCTCAAACAATTTAACAAAAAAATGCACGTGATCACCAATTTCTTTTATACTTGAATTGTCTAGAAACAAGTCAAAGAGAAAGGTGATACGTGCACATGAATCTTAACATGATTATTCCAGGATTAAAAGACGTCGTTATTGAAAAGATAGAGGAGCACGGAGATCGAACGGTTCTATATGTATCGATGCCTCAAATACCCCATAGCTGTCCGAGTTGTGAAATAAAGTACATGACTATTGCATGCAGAAAATTAAGCACCTTAAGTGGTTTGAACGACTGACATGTCCCTTCTATAAACGTCGACGATATGCTTGTAGCTGTGGAAAACGTTTCTCTGAAAAGGCCTATTTTATTGATAAGTGCCAGCGGTACTCAAAAGAATGGAATCTTGTCGCTCAAGTCCGATTGATCAAAGCTAAGCCGTTTAAAGAAGCAGGAGAGACGTTAGGAACTTCCAGTTCTACAAATTATTCGACGCTTTCAAAAGGTAGCTATAAAAAATAGGTCAACCAGAAATGACTGGTAAACCTTATAATACGAACGGGCCATTATACCGAAAAGGAGTGTTGGTATTGCGAAAATGTCAAAATTGTAATATGCCTTTCAGCTGGAGTAAAGTTTACAAAGCATTTTTGGGTTTGGTATACAAACCAGTTAAATGTGATAATTGCGGTGTAGTACATAAATTGACGTTTGAAGGTAGGTTGATTTTTGTATCGCTTACTGGTTTGCCGATGCTTCTTTTTGTCATTTTCTTTTCACCTTTCAATAACCTTTTTGCTACGTTGGGTGTAGGACTCGTCATACTTAGTATCGGTTCTTTGTTTGTACCATATCTCGTTAAATTCAAAGTTGCTTGAACTAGTTGTATTTTCTTTCACCAAACGGGGGCGATTGCGGAAGATCATAAGCCTAATTCCTCGCTCAAGATACGGAGGGGTTAGGCTTTTTTATCTTTCAAAATCCTAAACGTTGTAAACTTGTACATTCTTAACGTTACCGCATTTTTAAACTCATTGGCATCAAGTGGTAAGCTTTGCGGAAATCGCTGGTAAAAGAGATGGTGGAAGTGGTACATTCTTAGGGATGGTATCAATATGGAAAAGGTTTGTAAGCGTCAAGTAGCTTTTACATGGTTCAATAAAAACATGTGTTAAAGGATGATTCTTGATGAAAAATCATATGAAAATAAATGGTAAGCTTCTTCAAATAAACAAACGTTTTTCACAATTAAAAAGTAATCAAAAGGATTGGATTGCAACGGAACTTTATAAACTCTATTACGATAAGATGAAAGAAAGATGTACAACAAGAAAGCTTCCTCCTGTTCACCGAGATATGGTGATATCATCCCTATATGAACAGATTCAGAATAAAGAAATATGGATACCTTATAGCGAAGTGGAAAAATATACAGTGAGTAAAACCACAAAAATAGTGAAATCTTTTATAAAACAATTTCCAGAGTTGAGTGATGAAGTCGAAGTCGATCGCGCTAACAAATAAAATATAAATCATTATTAAGTAATCTCCCTAAATTACGAGATATAGATGGAACGATAGTCATGAATAAGATTTTCAGTAGCGGATAAATCAATGTTCATCGAAGTGCCTTTATGTTATCTTGATAATAGAACTATGGTGATGATTAGGCACTGTGAAAACTTGATACTCTATCTGGACCTCGGGTACCAGACGTTGGCAAGCAACATAAAAACCTAATCACTATAATCGAGACGAAGAGAGGAGAAGTCATACTTACCTCTCTTTTTTCATTTTTATTAAGATGGATTATAAAAAGACACTTGATAAGTTACGGCATGGGCTAATCACATTTGAAAATATAATTAATGAAAAACCGTTTACCGCTTCATACTTGAATATTCAAAACGAGAATATAGAAGATGCACCTGTACCTACAGCATTTTAATAATGGTATAATTAACATATAGAAATAAGGGGGTTGGTGTAGATGAGCCACTTAATCGAAAAGATGACATATGAATATTTAGAGGATGTTTTGGTTCGTTTGGCACATCATTCAAGTGCAATTGAAGGGAATACAATCACGTTACCAGAAACAGTTACAATCATACTGAATGATACGCTACCCAATAACGCAAATATAACGAGAAGAGAATTTTACGAAGTAGATAATCACCAACAAGCATTTGAGTATCTTGTGCATTCAATAGAAAATAATAACCCTTTATCAGTATCTATTATAAAAGAGATACATGAAAAATTAACGGATCGACTGCAACATGATAAAGGGCAATTTAAAACTGAGGATAATTATATAAAAGGGGTAGAATTCTCGACGGGATCACCTGAACAAGTACCACAATTAATGGATCAGTTAATTGGGAATTTGAATTATCGACTGGAAGAAGCTAAGACAAAAGATGATTTATTAAAGATTATCTTAGAAACCCATATCCAGTTTGAAAAAATCCATCCCTTTTCTGATGGAAATGGAAGAACAGGTAGGATGATTATGAACTATTCATTACTGGAAAATAATTTACCACCTTTAATTATAAAGAAGGAAGTAAAAAACGAGTACATGCAGTTATTAGGTGAAGCACAAATAAAAGAGTTTCCTGATCCAGAAGATATTGAAAGTTTTGTTGCTTTTGCAAAACCGATTATGGAAGAAGAAGAAAAAAGAATGGTGTCATTTGCAAATAAAGAATCAAAGCAAGTCAAAACAATTATCGAAACCAAAGATGAGGAAGATAGAAGAATTAAGCTTATGAATAAGAACTTTAATGATGATCAGAAACGATAAAATAAAATAGTTTTACAGGTGTCGATAAACCAAATTAAAAGTACTCTTTTTCGATGAATTTGCGATTTACATTGGGTTTTGATAAAGTGAAAGTATATTCTTTATGTTATTAAGTCACCTTATCTACTGGTGAAAGTCGATATACTTTATGCTCACGCAGAAAGAGATTCGGCATAAGTTTTAAGCCTTTGTATTCTTTTTTTAGTGGAAAAGTTAGGCAGATGCTAGACACGTCAAAAATTTGAACATACAATTCAAAGAGTATACTTGCGCATTTTGCGTGATATATATATTAAAATCGATTTTTCCTATTCAGGAGAGGTCGATTTTTTGCATTTGAAAAAGTAATAGAGAGAGATTGAGGAAGGTTTAGTTAATTAGCATAAAACGGTTTATTTTAAAACGCATTTACTTAGCGATTGCTAGGTTAAGTGTGTTTTTTTATTTATTTAAAATACAAAATAGAAAGGGTAGATAGGTATGTCAATTAATCTTGATCAAATGACAGCTGTTCAAAATGAGCAACAAGGCAGTATTTTAGGACACTTAATGTGGTTCTCAGTAGGCAAACAATTAGTCAAAATGGATGATTTAGAGCGGGGACTCGTTCAATCAGGATTACCTGTTGAGTGGATGCCAAATGCGATTCGTCCAGCCGATGCTTTTCGAAGAAGTACTAAGGAGATTGAGACTAGAAAATCTACTGGACACGCTGGGGTATTCGAGAACTTCCTTATACGTGAAGTGTTCTCGGACAAGAGTCACGTACAAAGAAACATTGTAGTAGAAAAAGTGGATCAGGGCGGTAAACGACTTGATTACAACAGTAAAGCGGCAGTAATCACACTAGATAAGCAGAATAGTTCTCTAACGTTTATAACAGAGAACGAAATTGCAAAAGAGCTGTGTTTTGAAGCAGAGCGGAATTTCAATATCTATAAAGACCATTATTCAGCCCAGCAAATAAGAGTAATGGTGAGTAAAATTCTGCAATCGTTAGCACCCACACCTGTACGTCCAAATGGTGGCGTATATTTTGTCCCAGATTCACATACGGAGGGTCTAAACCAACTCGTAAACTTCACGTCCTCGCTTGAGAACAGTGAAGGGTTCAAGATACCTGTCGTTAATACATTCGACAACCGACAAATGGTGAACACGAAGCTAAATGATCATTTGGAATCCATTTTACATGATTGTAAGTCGAGTGCTGGGCTGAAAAAGGGACAAGTGAAAGAGATTATTGAAAATGCGAAGTCTGTAATTGCCAACTATCGTAATTACAAAGGCATTGTCGCCAATGAAGCAGACACGCTAGAGAATAAAATCATGACGATTCGTGCTGCGGTTTCGAAAATGGTTGCGGATCTTTAAAAAGTATAGA
>JARIDM010000228.1 GCA_029263945.1 Sporosarcina sp. | reverse complement strand
GCTTCAAGCCTACGATATGTTTTGGTGGTGCAATAAAGTTTTATTATGAATTTGACCAAACACAAAAATGCCTCTTGCACAATATATGCAAGAGGCATTTTTTATCGTTCTTTGCTTAGTTCATCATGGATTAGATCCATATTGTACTTTAGGTATTTTACATACGTATCGATTTCGTCTCCTGGATTACCGATTTCATCAGAGTAAATCTTTTTCTCTGCGATGGGTACGCCACTTTCAGAAGAGACGGTTTGCATCGGACGTTCATCAACGTTAGATTCTAAGAATAGCACAGGAACATTGTGATCTTTTAAGAAGTTTACAAGGTCTTTAATTTGTTTTGGTGACCCATTTTCTTCTGTGTCAATTTCCCAAATGAATGCTTCTTTTAAACCATAATGATCATTTAAATATTGGAAAGCACGCTCACTTGTGACGAGCACACGATTTTCTTCAGGGATCGTACTGATGCGTTCTGAAAAATCATCGTCCAGGTCTTGTAAACGTTGAACATATGCATCGCCTTGCTCTTTAATTTTATCGCTATTTGTTGGATGCTTTTCAACTAAAGCGTCACGCATCGCTTCTGCCATTTGTACGCCTACAGCTGGGTCAATGAATGCATGTGGGTTAATTTCTTCATCGCGTCCGCCATCACCAGACAAAAATTTAGGTTCAACATTTTCAGTTAGGCTAAAGATATGTTCATCTTTTTGGTTAACAGCGTCCATCATTTTGAAGAACCAACCGTTTTCTCCACCTTCAAGATTAAGTCCGTTATAAAAAAGAACATCTGCATTTGTTGCAGCTTTGATATCATCAGGTAAAGGCTCATATTCATGAGGATCTGTACCACTTGGAACTAAGTTATAGACCTCAACGAAGTCTCCACCAATTTCTCTCGCCATATCTGCGATAATCGTGAAAGAAGCAACGACTTTTAACTTCTCATCGGATTCAGGCGTTACGACCTCTTCTGCGCCATCTTTTGTATTGCTGTCGTTCTTGTTTGCATTTGCTCCGTCCTTTTTATCTGTCCCACATGCAGCTAACATTAAGATTGCAAGTAGCGATAGACCGAGCCATTTCACTAAGTTCTTCATGTAAATAATTCTACTCCTTTGTTTTTAAATAGTGTATGTTGACCGCAGGGGCGGTGAATACCAATTTTAAGCTGTTCTTGTTTTGTTTTTATTCATTGTCCGAAGTTTCTTAGGAACCAGCCCTTGCTTAGGAGCGAAGAAAAACGCAAGTAAGAAGATGAATGTCGTCGCGAGTGCAATGACAGGACCGGATGGTAAGTTATATTCGAAACTAAAGTAGAGACCTATCACAGCTGACAGCGCACCGAAGAACGCGGCTAAAAAGACCATGACTGACAGGCGATTTGTCAGTAAATAAGCAGTTGAAGCCGGTGTGATTAACATAGATACGACTAAAATAACACCTACTGTTTGTAACGATGCAACGGTTACGAGTGTCAGTAAGAACATGATCGTATAGTGAATCATACGTGTTTTTAAACCGTAAGCGGCTGCCATTGTCTCATCAAAACTAGAGACAAGTAATTCTTTGAAAAACAATGCGACGACTAAAATGACGATCGTTCCAATGCCAAGCGTTAGCCACATATCAGAACTTCGCACCGATAGCACGTTTCCAAATAAGATTTGCGTTAAATCTGTTGCACTTCCGGCTTTTGTAATGAGGATAATCCCCAGTGCAAAGAAAGCTGAGAAGACTATTCCGATAGACGAGTCATTCTTAATACGGCTATTTTGTGAGATGGCCCCAATGCTAAAGGCAGTTAATATGCCAGTAGCTACGGCTCCATAGAAAAAGTTAATGCCGAGCATATAAGAAATAGCAACACCTGGAAGGACAGCATGGGAAATGGCATCACCCATTAACGCCATCCCGCGTAACACAATAAAACAACCAATTACCCCACAAATGATTCCGACCATAATAGAGGTAGCCAATGCTTTTTGTAAAAAGCTATACGTCATTAAATCTTGAAAAAACTCCATTACATTGAAACCCCCAAGCCATCTAGCATAAATTCACGATTATAAGCTTTTGTCATATTTCCTGATTGGAAAACATCATGAACAGGTCCGGCACCGATGAGTTCTTTGTTTATTAATATCAAATCATCGAAATAACTCTGTACTTTTGACAAGTCGTGGTGAACTACGAATACAATTTTACCGTCATTCTTTAATTCGCGTAAAATATCAATAATCACTTCTTCACTTGACACGTCTATGCCGACAAATGGTTCATCTAAGAAGAAGTAATCTGCTCTTTGTGCAAGTGCTCTGGCAAGGAAAACGCGTTGCTGTTGTCCGCCTGATAATTCGCCAATTTGACGTTTAGCGAAATCTTCCATACCTACTTTTTTTAAGCATTCCATTGCCCATTCTTTATCCGCCTTTCGTGGTCTGCGAATTAAGCCAAGCTTTGGATAGGTGCCAATTAGAACAGCGTCTATGACGACGATTGGAAAATTCCAGTCAATATTTGAGCGCTGTGGGACGTATGCGATATTTTTACGCGTCTCATCAATGCTCTTTGTGCCAATCTTTACATATCCAGAATCTTTGTGAATGAGTCCAAGCATGGCTTTCATAAGTGTTGATTTCCCAGCACCATTGGGGCCAAGAACACCGATTAGCTTCCCAGATTCAAAAGAGAAAGAGACGTCTTTTACAACTTGGTTCCCGTCATATGAAACACTTATATTTTTTACTACAATTGGATTAATCAAATCTGTGCCTCCTCATTTAACTAACTAATTTCGAAAGTTTCCTTTGTGCAACTTTTTAAGTGCAAACATTTATAAACTATGGTTGTGAAGCAGCGTACTTGATAATGAGGAAAGTTTCCCTAGTGCAACTTCTCTTAGGAGAAGTATATAATAAAAGTTTCCCTAGTGCAACACTTTTCCACTTATAACTATTCTATTATTTAAATAATAGAAGACCTGGGCGATTTGTTATAGTAGTTGTCGGGATTTAATTGTGCGCGAAGGAATTGACCAGACAATTTGAAGAGCCATATATTCATGGTAAGCTTATAATATAATTGACCCATTTATACTTAAAAATACCCGAAAGCTAAAACCTAAAACAAATAAAGGGGGCGGCACTCTTGGCGAAGAGAATTTTAATTATAGAAGATGAAGAGAAAATTGCGCGCGTTTTGCAGCTAGAACTAGAGTTCGAAGGCTATGAAACAGGAACAGCTTATACAGGACCAGACGGACTTATAAAATATCGTGAACAAGAGTGGGACGTCATCTTATTAGATTTAATGCTCCCAGGTTTAAGTGGTTTAGATGTTTTACGCCGCATTAGAGCCACTGAGAAGTACATACCTGTTATACTGCTGACAGCAAAAAACGATGTAGAAGACAAAGTTGCTGGCCTAGATCTCGGTGCAAATGACTATGTAACAAAGCCATTTGAAATTGAAGAATTTCTTGCCAGAATTCGTTCTGCACTTCGTTTTACAGTGGAGACCTCAGTGGGGAAAGACGAATTCTTGCATCAGTTTTCAAATCTTACCATCCATGAACAAACCCGGGAAGTGAAGCGAGATGCGCGTTTAATTCAATTAACGCCTAGAGAATTTGATTTGCTTCTTCATTTGCTAAAGCACCAAAACCAAGTGCTTACACGGGATCAGCTATTAGATGCCGTGTGGGGTTACGATTACTACGGAGATACGAATGTAGTCGATGTCTATATTCG
>JARIDM010000215.1 GCA_029263945.1 Sporosarcina sp. | reverse complement strand
GCGCCTGCATTTACCGATATTGAAATAAACGGCGAAGCACGCACAGCATTAAAATTACTCGTTAAAAAACAAGAACGTTAAGAAATGTGAGAAGCTACGAGGCATATTCAGTTGGCCTTGTAGCTTTTTGTATTGGCTGAAAAAGTGAAAGGTGGGTCAGCTTTTGTATCTTAAATACTATAAAAGCTGTGACAAAAGAATGACAAACAGGCCTCTTCTTTTACAGTTGCTCCTTAGTTAAGTATAATGAAAATTAGTGCAATAATGCCTGAACTGTATACAAGGCTTTTTTAAAAACTTCAATAAGACAGATCAATCCATAGATGGATGATGAAGGCGGTTAGGATTAACACTAATTCAAGTTAAATTTTCGGAAGAGGTCTCCTATTTGAATTTCAAATAGACAAAGAATAATCGCGTACAATTGCAATCGGCTTTCCGAAAAACTGCAAGAGAGGGGAACTTACTTTATGAATGAAGAGCAACGCCTTAGTGCTGGACGCATAAAACCTGATAAAGCAGATAAAGAAGAAAAAGATTACAGTCAATATTTTCAAACGGTTTATACAGAACCCTCTTTAAAAAAAGCAAGAAAACGAGGCGGAGAAGAAGTTGCTTATTTTGATGACTTTGAAATCGACGAACGTTTTCAAGGAATGGGGAAAGGCCGTAAATTTTATATTCGAACATATGGCTGTCAAATGAATGAACACGACACAGAAGTTATGGGCGGTATTTTTTCGGCGCTGGGTTATGAAGTGACAGATACTGTTGAAGATGCGAATGTGATTCTATTGAATACATGTGCCATTCGAGAAAATGCGGAAAACAAAGTGTTTGGGGAACTTGGCCATTTAAAATCGCTTAAACGCCGTAATCCTGATGTACTTATCGGTGTATGCGGTTGTATGTCGCAGGAAGAGTCCGTTGTGAATAAAATACTAAAGACGTATGACCAAGTAGATATGATTTTTGGTACGCATAACATTCATAGACTTCCGAACATTATTCATGAGGCGTATATGTCGAAGGAAATGGTGATTGAGGTATGGTCTAAGGAAGGCGATATTATTGAAAACCTTCCTAAAGTAAGACATGGTAATATTAAAGCATGGGTGAATATTATGTACGGCTGTGATAAGTTTTGTACATACTGTATCGTTCCTTATACACGTGGGAAGGAACGCAGTCGAAGGCCAACAGATATTATTCAAGAAATTCGTCAACTGGCGGCTGAAGGCTATAAGGAAGTTACCCTCCTTGGTCAAAACGTCAATGCTTACGGAAAAGATTTTGAGGATATAGCGTATCGATTTGGTGATTTAATGGATGATTTAAGAAAAATCGACCTTCCCAGAATACGCTTTACAACGAGTCATCCAAGAGACTTTGATGATTATTTGATAGAAGTGTTGGCAAAAGGCGGAAACTTAGTGGAACACATTCATCTACCTGTTCAATCCGGCTCTACTTCAATGCTCAAAATTATGGGAAGAATATATTCGAGAGAAGCGTTTTTAGAACTTGTTCGTAAAATTAAGGTCGCGATTCCAAACGTCTCGCTAACGACCGATATCATTGTGGGGTTCCCTAATGAAACAGAAGCACAATTCCTAGAAACGATGACTTTATATGAAGAAGTTGGATTTGAAACAGCCTTCACCTATATCTATTCACCGCGTGATGGTACGCCTGCTGCGAAAATGGCGGATAATATTCCGATGGATGTGAAGAAAGAGCGTCTTCAAAGATTAAATGATTTAGTAAACGAGTATTCAGCAGCAGCGATGAAGCAATTTGAAGGCGAAGTTGTGGAAGTGCTAGTTGAAGGAGAAAGTAAGCGAAATGAAGAAGTACTTTCAGGTTATACAAGAAGAAGTAAACTTGTGAATTTTAAAGCACCAAAGTCAGTGATTGGTAAATTGGTCCACGTAAAAATAACAGAAGCGAAAACATGGTCGCTAGACGGCGAATTTATAGGCGTCGTAGAAAAGAAAGAGGTCTTAATTTAATGGAAAAGAAGTATACAAAAGATGAGATTATTGCGAAAGCAAACGAGATTGCATTGATGATTGCGAATACAGAACAGGTTGACTTTTTTACACGTGCGGAGGCGCAAATTAACGAAAACCAAAAAGTACGTGAAAGTATCTCAAGCTTAAAGTCGCTTCAAAAGCAAGCCGTGAATTTCCAACAATACGGAAAAGAAAAAGCGTTAAGTATCATCGAAGGTAAAATCGATAAAATCCAAGCTGAAATTGATGCAATTCCAATCGTTCAAGAATTCCAACAGTCACAAGCTGAAGTCAATGATTTGTTACAAATGGTTTCTACAGCAATTGGAAACGGCGTTACGAATGAAGTGATTAAATCGACAGATGGCGATTTACTACGCGGAGAAACAGGTTCTTACGTAAAAAATACAACTTATAATCACTGATTAACAGCGATTGATCGGCAGGATGAAAATTTCCTGCCGATTTTTTTCACTCTCTGGGCTCCTGTCGCATAGAATGTATTGAAGCGAATGGAGGAGGAAGAGAACTGAAGAATCAACGTCAAATTGTGACGAAGGCAGTTATTGCAAAAGGGAAAAAGCGGACTGAATCAAAAGAAACATTATGCCCCCCAAACAAACCAACAAGTATTCTCGGTTGCTGGGTCATTAACCATACCCATCAAGCAAAAAAGGTGGGTAAATACGTGGAAGTGACTGGAAAATTTGATGTCAACGTCTGGTATTCCCATAACAACCATTCAAAGACATCGGTTTTCACAGAAACAATCTCGTATAAAGACCGGATTCGATTACATTACCGAGATGAACCGTCGTCAAGACATGAAGAAGTCATTGTCAACGTCATTCAACATCCAAATTGTACGGAAGCGATTATTTCAAAATGCGGCAATAACTTCGTGATTTGTGTCGAGCGTGAATTAATTGCAGAAGTAATTGGAGAGACGAAAATTTGTGTAACTGTACATCCCTGTGATTTTGAGGAAGAATGGCCGCATCATGATGAATCGTCTTCACATCATCATGGTCACCATCACCACCATCAGCATAAGGAAGACAATCATCATGGGAAAAAAGATGATTCCAAACATTCCCATAGTCACGACCATCCATCTGATAGAAAACCCTTTTAGTGAAGTACGGAGTTGGTGTTATTTCTAAAAGTGTATAAAAAGACGAAATCGTAATGGTTTCGTCTTTTTTATGATGAGAATAATTCCGACGAATTCAGACTCGTTCGGTCTCCATTGTGGCGCGATCGACAACGATTTCTTTAAATCTGTTCAAACTTTGATATAATGAGAAAAACATGAATTATTGTGAGGGTACATAATGACAACACATACACCAATGATGCAACAATATTTAAAAATTAAAGCCGAACATGAAGATGCCTTTTTATTTTTTAGGTTAGGTGATTTTTATGAATTGTTTTTAGAGGATGCGATTCAGGCATCACAGCTTTTGGAAATTACATTAACGAGCCGAGATGCGAGTTCAGGACATAGAATTCCAATGTGTGGTGTACCTTACCATGCCGCAGAAGGATATATTGAGACACTCGTTAGACAAGGACATAAAGTAGCGATTTGTGAACAAACAGAAGATCCGCGTGCGACAAAAGGAATTGTAAGACGTGAAGTAGTACGCATTATCACCCCCGGGACAATCACTGAAGGAAAAAATCTAGATACCAATACAAATCACTTTATTGGCTCGGCACAGATTATCGATGAGGACAATTATGCGTTGGCCTATTTAGATTTGTCTACTGGAGAAGGAAAAGTTCAGTATATTGATGGGGACGAGCGAACACTAATTTCTGAAATTGAAACACTTGGCATGAAAGAAGTTGTCGTAAGTGAGAGACTTCACATTGCGTTAAGTGAGCGCATGGCTAACCGGAATATTACACTTTCAATTGAGTACAGTGAAGAGTTAATTGAACGAACAGAAAATATACCTGAAAACGTTGCAGAAGCGTGTAGTCAACTGATTGCATATGTTAAGCGAACACAAAAAACCTCTCTTGACCACATTCAACCATTTGAATTTTTACAAAAGGAATCGAAGTTATCGATTGATGCAAATTCTATGCGAAATCTAGAACTAGTTCAATCCATTCGAAGTGGTACAAAAGAAGGAACACTCTATTGGCTGTTAGATGAAACCGTGACAGCAATGGGCGCAAGAAAATTAAAAATGTGGATCCACCAACCACTTGCAGAACAAGGAGCCATAGAAAACCGGCTTAATATTGTGACTGAACTCCTAGAAGAGTTTTTCTTGAATGATGAACTCAAAACGAGTTTACGTGAAGTCTATGACCTTGAACGGTTAGCAGGTCGTATTTCAATGGGCTCTGCGGGTGGACGAGATTTGGCGCAACTTAGAAATTCACTTCGTAAAGTACCAGAAATTAAAAATGCGCTTGAAAACTCAAGACAACCTTTATTAGAAAAATTTGCGAAACGTATCAATCTATGTGATGAAGCATTAAGCATGCTTGAAACATCTATCGCTGAAAATCCACCAATTACCGTAAAAGAAGGTGGTGTAATTAAAGATGGTTTTGATGAAAAGTTAGACAACTATCGGGATGCTTCTAGAAATGGCAAGGCATGGTTGTCACAACTTGAACAACAAGAACGTGAAGCTACAGGCATTAAAAACCTGAAAATCGGGTATAATCGAGTATTCGGGTATTTTATTGAAATAACGAAATCTAATATTCATTTAGCAGATTTAGCGCGTTATGAAAGAAAGCAAACACTTGCCAACGCCGAACGTTATATTACACCCGAATTAAAAGAAAAAGAAGAGTTAATCTTGAATGCGGAAGCGGGCGGATTAGAGCTGGAATATGAGTTGTTTACAGTCGTTCGTGACCATATGAAACCCTATATAAGGGAAGTACAGGAGTTGGCTTCCACATTAAGTGAACTTGATGTTTTATTAGCGTTTGCGGATGTTGCAGAGAAGAGAAATTATGTGAAACCTATTTTCCATCAAACGACAGGCCTTGAAATAAAAAATGGCCGTCACCCAGTCGTTGAAAAGATGATGGATCACTCACTTTATGTCCCTAACAATTGTTTGCTAACAGAAGATGCAAATATGTTATTGATAACTGGGCCGAATATGTCTGGTAAAAGTACATATATGCGGCAAATTGCGTTAACCGTTGTGATGGCTCAAATTGGTTGTTATGTACCTTGTGACAGTGCGCATCTACCTGTGACAGATCAGATATTTACGCGAATAGGGGCTGCAGATGATTTAGCTTCAGGTCAAAGTACATTCATGATGGAAATGATGGAATCTCAATATGCGATTGCCAATGCTACAGAAAATAGTTTACTATTATTCGATGAAATTGGAAGGGGAACTTCCACTTACGATGGGATGTCACTAGCACAAGCAATGATGGAACATATCCATCATGAAATTGGTGCGAATACGTTATTTTCAACGCATTATCATGAGTTAACGACGCTTGATGAAAAGCTCTCGCGATTAGAAAATGTTCATGTTGCCGCGATGGAACAAGACGGCAAAGTCGTATTTCTTCATAAAGTCATGAAAGGTCCTGCAGATAAGAGTTACGGGATATATGTAGCGGAACTTGCGGGATTACCCACTGTTCTTCTAGACCGAGCGAAAGCGCTCTTGGAAACCTTCGAGAATGCAGAAAATCAAAAAGCGTCACTTCATGAACCAGAACAACTCGCGCTATTTGATGTAACGACAGATGAACACGACACAATTTCTACTGAAGTGAATGAAATACTGATCGATTTAGAAGAAATTGACGTCTTAAACATGACACCATTAAATGCCCTACAAACGATTGTTGCGATGAAAGAAAAACTTCGCATTCAGAAAGGGTGAGTGACTTGGATATTATTAAAGTAATGGATGATACATTATCCAATAAAATTGCTGCAGGTGAAGTTGTTGAACGACCTGCGTCTATTGTTAAAGAACTTGTAGAAAATGCGATAGATGCCGAGAGTACAGTCATTGAAATTACGCTTGAAGAAGCAGGTCTCTTAAAAATTCGTGTAACTGATAACGGAAAAGGGATGTCGAAAATAGATGCTGTACAGGCATTTGAGCGACATGCGACGAGTAAAATTTCAAATGAATATGATTTATTTCGAATTCGTACGTTAGGGTTTCGGGGAGAAGCGCTTGCGAGTATTGCTTCTGTTTCTAAAATTCATCTTTGGACTTCGGACGGAGAAAATTCAGGAACAGAAGTGCATATTGAAGGCGGTCAATTGACTAAACATGAAAATGCAGCTTTTCGAAAAGGAACAGATATCACAGTTTCACAATTGTTTTTTAATACACCAGCACGCTTAAAATACATGAAAACCATTCAAACAGAACTTGGTCATACGATAAGTCTTGTCAATAAGTTGGCACTCAGCCACCCCAAAATTGCTTTCAAGTTAACCCATTATAACCAAGTGTTGCTTCAAACATCAGGAAGTGGTGAACAACTTCGCGTTCTAGCAGATATTTACGGAATGACAGCGGCACGTAAAATGGTACCGTTCGAAGGAACAAGTGCTGATTATCAAGTTAGTGGATTTGTAACATTACCTGAAATGACAAGAGCTTCTAGAAATTATATGACGACGATTGTCAACGGTCGTTGGATACAAAGTTATGCGATTAACCGTTCTGTTTTGAATGCATTGCATACATTTTTACCGATTGGGCGTTTTCCGATCGCAGTGATTAATGTAGATGGTGATCCAATTCTAACCGATGTAAACGTTCATCCATCTAAACAACAAATTCGAGTTAGTAAAGAAGGAGAACTACTCAGCCTTATAGAAGCCTCAATTCAACAAGCAATTCGCAAGACGGTGATTGTTCCAGGTGTACCTAAAAAACCTGTGCCCAAAACACCCTCAGAACAAGGTTCTTTTTGGCGTAATTCACCAACGAAACAAGTAACGTCAACACCAACATATGAGCAACCTACATATGAAGCGCCTACAGAATCTATTCCAGCTCCACCGATCGATGATGCACCAATTACCCAATCGACAGTGGAACCACAGGCACCCGTGATGGAGGATTGGGTGGTTAACGAATCGTTGGCTCCTCTTGAAGCGTCAGAAGGCACGACCGATTCGACTTTTCCGCAATTATTTCCAGTAGGTCAAGTACACGGTACCTATATCATTGCGCAAAACGATAATGGTTTTTATATGATCGATCAACATGCAGCACAAGAACGTATTAAATATGAGTTTTTTAGAGATAAATTAAAAGAGGCGGCACATGAGGAACGTCAACTCCTTCTGCTTCCACTTCAATTCCATTATTCTTTGGATGAGAAAACAAGAATTGAAGAAAGTAAGGAATTGCTTGAAGATGTAGGGATTTACCTAGAGGAATTTGGACCAACTTCTTATATTGTTAGAGAATTCCCAACGTGGTTTCCTGAAGGAGAAGAAACCGAGGTCATTGAAGAGATTATTGAACAAGTCCTTCATACACGGACAGTTAATATCGGTAAACTTCGTGAAGAAGCGGCAATTATGATGAGCTGCAAACGTTCGATTAAAGCAAATCATTATCTAACGATGAAGGATATGGAAAAATTACTCAAAGATCTCGTTGAATCTGAAAACCCTTATACATGTCCACATGGTAGACCTGTTCTTGTTCACTTTACAACCTATGAAATCGAAAAAATGTTCAAACGTGTTATGTAAAAAGAAAGTATTCGCTAATTCATGACTAAATGGATTGAAAAGAGTGAAAGAATCTATGTAAAGGAGAGGGTAGTGCATATGAGAGAAGTCATAATGACAATGTCAGATCAGGTTCCAGTTCAGGCGTATATTCAACAACCAGTTGGGGAACCAGTTGGCCATATACATATTTTACATGGCATGGCGGAGCACATGGGACGCTATGATTCTACTGTAGAATACTTTGTCGAAAAAGGATATGTGGTTTCTGGACATGATCACCGTGGACATGGGAAAACAGCACAAATTAATGGGCTGAAAGGTCATTTTGCAGATGTAAATGGTTTTAACAGAGTCGTTGAAGACGTCTATGAAGTAATTACAGCATTTAAAGAAAATGAAAAACCCCTGGAATTAATATTATTTGGGCATAGCATGGGTTCATTTATTGCGCGACGCTTTGTGCAATTACACGGAGAATTGGTTGATTTACTAGTGTTGTCAGGTACTGGTGATGACCAAGGAATCGCGCGCTATGGTGGATTAGCAGTTGCACATCTATTCGGTAAAAAAGAAGGCTTTAATCAACCAAACGAGCAATTAAATACGCTTGTTTTTGGTAACTTTAATCGTGGGATTTCTAATCCGAAAACAAAATTTGATTGGCTGTCAAAAAATGAGTCGCTCGTATCATCTTATCTGAAGGATGAGGATTGTGGTTTTACGCCTACCACACAATTTTTTATTGATTTATTTGAAGGGTTAGGGATGATTCACCAGAAAGAAGAAATTGCACGTATTCCACGGGATTTACCAATACTCCTATTTGCAGGTACAGAAGATCCAGTCGGTCGCAATGGCCAATCATTGTGGAAAGTAGCAAATCAGTATCATAAAGCGGGCATTGAAGATGTTACGGTGCACCTTTTTGAAGGCGGACGTCATGAGTTAATTAGCGATTCTACTCGAAAAGAAGTGATCCACGCGGTATTCCAGTGGGTGCAGAAACGGTGAGTCGTGAGCTAGATGTGATTGCCATCGTAGGACCGACTGCCTCGGGCAAAACAGCGCTTAGTGTTGAGCTAGCCAAACTCATTGACGGAGAAGTCATTAACGGGGATTCAACACAAGTGTATAAAGGGCTCGATATTGGAACGGCTAAGATTACCGAAACAGAGATGGACGGGATTCCACACCATATGTTTGATATTAAAGAAGCGACGGAGAACTTTTCGGTAGCTTCTTATCAACAAAATGTGCGCGCCTGCATTCAAGAGATTCAAAGCAGAGGAAAGTTACCCATTATCGCAGGTGGAACTGGGTTATATGTACAATCTGTGCTTTATGACTTTCGTTTTACAGAAGAAGCCGCTGATTTAGCCGTACGTGCGCGCTTAGAACAAGAATTAGAAGAGCAAGGACCTGAAACGTTATATGCGCGTCTCGTTAAAGAAGACCCGCAAGGCGCAGAAAAAATTCATCCAAATAACCACAGACGCATTGTACGCGCGCTTGAGATTATTGAGGTAACCGGGAAGACAAAAGGTGCACACGAACAAGATGTCGGGAAGAAAGCACTTTACAATCATTTAATCATTGGTTTGGATATGGACCGTGACCTTTTATATGAGCGTATCGACCGTAGAACTGACATAATGATGGCGCAAGGCTTTTTGGATGAAGCAGAAGCATTGTGGCGTGCTAAAATACGTGATGTCCAAGCTGTTCAGGCAATTGGTTACCGAGAGTTACACCAGTACCTAGATGGACAACTAACCCTTCCAGAAGCCATTACGGAAATTAAAAAAGGAACAAGAAACTATGCAAAAAGACAGCTAACCTACTTTAGAAATAAATTAGAAGTGACTTGGTTAGACGCTACGAAGGGTACAGACCTCTTAATAAAAGAAATTTCAGTTATTTTAGAGGATTTGGATGATCTAAAGCGAAAGTAATAAAGGGAAGAAGAGTATTAGCGAAGACAACAGGAGGCGGGTCGTGATGAAACAAGGACAAATGCAAGATGTTTTTTTGAACGAACTACGGAAGAACAATGTTTTTGTAACCGTATTTTTGATGAATGGTTTTCAGTTAAAAGGACTTATAAAATCATATGATAATTATACAGTTCTCCTTGATACGGAAGGTAAACAACAACTTATTTACAAACATGCCATTTCGACTTATGTACCAGCTAAGCCAATTGAACTTGACTTGAAAGATTGAATGATATTCTAAGAAAAAAGAAGCGACAGAAAGTATTCAAGTACTTTCTGTCGCTTCTTTTATTTTTTTACAATTGTTCTAAAAGGCAGCTTCCAATGAAAAATGAGAGATAAAATTCTTAAGCTTGTGATCAACACGAGTAATAAGTAAAGTGCAAGATCTCCTTTAAATATACCTAGCCCTATGAGCAGTCCGCCACCTGCTGCCCACACGGCATAAATTTCCCTTTTAAAAACAAGTGGACGTCGCCCAGCAAGAAGATCTCGGATAATTCCACCTCCTGCACCCGTTAGAAGTGCAGCAACGATTACGGCACTCAGTGGAAGTTCCAATTGGACTGCGAACATTGCACCTTGTATCGCAAATGCGGAAAGACCAACTGCATCAAAATAAGTTCCCCATCTTTCCCAATGGAGTAACAAATTATTTGGAAATAAAAAAATGACCGTAATAGAAGCAATGGCCACTTGGAATAAAAAACCTTGTTCCCATAACGCAGTAGAAGGCATGCCGATTAATAAATTCCGAAGGGCCCCTCCGCCAAATGCAGTGACCACACCTAATATATATACACCAAACAAATCATATTCTTCTTCCATAGCAATAATTGCGCCGGAAATCGCAAAGGCAAATGTGCCGATAAAGCTAAATACGTCCCAAGCCAACGATATTCCTCCGTTTCGTCATCCTTTTATAGATTACCAGAATTTTTAAAACAAGCAACTGAGTTAATTTCATAATGACCTTATTCTGCGGCAACGACTCAATCCGACGATATGTTGTGGGGGTGCAATAAAACCCTATTATGAAATTGATTAAACGACTGCAGTATAAGAACATTGACCTTATAGACTAAACTGTTAAAATTGTAAGGTGAATATAAACCAGAAAGAGGCAAATAAATGATGCAACAACATGATGCACTAAATGTAGAACAACAAACAGAAGCAATTGAAGAAAAACTTGTCCCTTATTTTAAAGACATTGAGAAAGTGGCATACGCCAATCAAAAGAAAGTACTCGCAGCATTTCGAAATAATCGTGTAAGTGATTTTCACTTAAAAGGATCAACAGGATATGGTTATGATGACGAAGGGCGTGACGTACTCGAACGCATCTATGCAGAAACGTTCGGCGCAGAAAGTTGTGTTGTACGTAATCAGATTATTTCTGGAACACATGCCATATCAATTAGTCTTTTCGGTGTGTTACGTCCTGGAGATGAATTGCTATATATTACAGGCAAACCCTATGATACACTCGATTCAATTGTCACTGGAAATGGTAAAGATACAGGTTCGCTGCATGACTTTGACATTACATACAAACATATTGATCTGCTAGAAAATGGCGAAGTTGACTTCGAAGAGGTTGCGAAAAATATTCACAGCCAAACGAAGATGATTGGAATTCAACGTTCAAAAGGCTATTCAGATCGTCCGTCATTTAGGATTGCTGAGATTAAAAAAATGATCGAAAAAGTGAAAGCAATCAAACCAGATGTTGTCGTATTCGTTGATAATTGCTACGGTGAATTTGTGGAGGATTTGGAACCTACAGATGAAGGCGCTGATTTAATGGCTGGTTCTCTTATTAAAAATCCAGGCGGCGGACTTGTGAGAACAGGTGGTTACATTGCGGGACGCGCAGCTTTAGTCGAACAATGTGCGTATCGTATGACTTCCCCTGGACTTGGCGCGGAAGCAGGTGCATCACTTGATACGCTTCTTGAAATGTACCAAGGATTTTTCTTGGCACCACATGTTGTCAGCCAAGCCGTCAAAGGTGCGCTATTCACCGCTGCGCTTCTTGACAGCTACGGATTAAAGACGACGCCTCATTATACAGAAAAACGAACAGACTTAATTCAAGCTGTGTCTTTTGGGAATGCGGAACAAATGATCGCTTTTTGTCAAACCATTCAGGAAAATTCACCGATAGATGCTCATTTTGCACCAGAACCATCGTATATGCCTGGTTATGCAGATGAAGTCATTATGGCTGCAGGAACCTTTATTCAAGGTTCGAGTATTGAGTTAACAGCAGATGGTCCAATTAGACCGCCGTATACGGCTTATGTTCAAGGTGGACTGACCTATGAACATGTTAAATTAGCTGTCCTTTCTTCAATGGAAAAGCTCGTGTCTACTCACTTAGTAAATCCAAAATAAAAGCTGCAGCTCTTCATCAGAGAAATGAAGAGCTGCAGCTTTTTACTATTTATTAATGTATGTTGCGGTAAACACCAACGACTTTTCCAAGAATAGATACATTATCAACAATAATAGGATCCATTGATGCGTTTTCTGGTTGTAGTCTGAAGTAATCTTTTTCTTTAAAGAACCGTTTGACGGTTGCTTCATTTTCTTCGGTCATCGCAACGACAATTTCCCCATTATCTGCCGTGCTTTTTTGTTTCACAACTACATAATCTCCATTTAAAATACCAGCTTCGATCATACTATCCCCCATAATTTCTAACATGAAGATATTGTCTTCTTTTGTTCCGTAAGACTCTGGAAGTGGGAAATACTCTTCAATATTTTCAATAGCGGTAATTGGTTGACCAGCTGTTACTTTACCTATAAGCGGAACATTTAATACGCCTGGTTTAATTACATCTAATCCTTCTGGGTCTAAAATTTCAATCGCACGTGGTTTTGTTGGATCTCTTCTAATATAGCCCTTGCTTTCAAGTCTTGCTAAATGACCATGAACTGTCGAACTAGAAGCCAAACCTACTGCAGCTCCGATTTCTCTAACAGACGGTGGATAACCCTTTTGATTTACTTCAGCTTTAATGAATTCCATAATAGATTCTTGTCTTTTCGAAATTTTTGTCATCCTTTTCACCTCTCAAAATTGTAAAGTTCGTACAGAGTGAATAGACCACTCGAACACGAATTCTGTTTATTACTATTAGTATATCAGCCGTTCTCCTAAAAAACAAACATTAGTTCGGAAAAAGTGTTGACAATTCTTGAAATCTATTTTAATATGAGAACAAGCGCTCCGAACAAACATTCTATAGGGGGATTACTATGCAAATCATTAAAAATAATAGTTACTTAATTATAATCGTCGTATTATGTATCGTTTTTACGATGGTCGGTATAAATAAGATGGAACAAGAAGTTGCTTATCAAAATGTAACTGTTTCCGAGGGGGACACACTCTGGAATTACTCAATTCAATATGCGAATAATGTACCTACAGATAAATGGATTAAAGAAATCGTAAAACTCAATCAGCTTTCGTCAACAGAAATTCAAGTAGGAAAAGAATTACGCATCCCTATAAAAACACCACAATTCAATCAAAACGAAGTGGCAACGAATACAACAGGCGATAAAGAGTGAGCAAAGATAGAAACGCATGCGTCATATATTGCCGTGTGAGTACTGAAAAAGAAACGCAGGAATTATCCCTAAGACGGCAGCAAGAAGAACTTGAACAACTTGCAAAAGACTTAAATCTTAACCATGTCGAAACGTTTATAGATCAACATAGTGGTTTTGATATTGAGCGTGAGGGATTATTAGATTTGCTTGATTTTATTAAAAGTGAACAAATCGAAGTAGTCCTTATTCAAGACGAAACAAGATTAGGAAGAGGAAATGCACGCATGGCCGTTCTTCATTTGCTCGCAAAAATGGAGACGAAGATTTATTCGAATCATGATGGGGGACCTATCTCATTAAATGAGATGGATACAATGTTGCTGGAAATATTAGCAATCGTCGAAGAATACCAGCGTAAACTTCATAATGTGAAAATAAAACGCGGGATGCGAAGAGCTGTTAGAGAAGGTTATCGTCCTGAACTCAACTTAAAGAACCGTGGCAACGTTGAGGGCCGTGAACGAATTGATGTACCTACGCGAGAAATTGTTTCACTTCGAGATAAGGGACTGACGTTTGAAGAGATAACAGGTGTATTAAAAGGCCTTGGACACGATGTGAGTAAGGCAACAGTTCATCGTCGTTTTAAAGAATATGAACAAGAGCAGGAAAGCTGAAATATTGCGCTTCCTGCTTTTTTTGTATATCTTTATTTATAACGTAAAATCAATTAGTTCAACCAATTTCACAGAAAGTTTTTACGTAGCAATTATAGTTAGTTTGGAGGAATTTATATGTTGTCTCAAGATAAAATAAATCGAATTAATGAACTTTCTAAGAAATCTAAATCTGCTGGTCTTTCGATCGAGGAAGCAAAAGAGCAGACAACTCTCCGTCAGGAATACTTATCTTCATTCCGTTCATCAATGCGAGAAACGATTGAAAATGTACAAGTGATTGACCCAGAGGGAACTGATGTCACGCCTGAAAAGGTAAAACAGGCAAAAAATCGTAAAAATCTTCACTAAAATGAGCGACTTGTCTCAAAAAAATTGTGTTTAAGCTCGATTATGACTAAACTATAATATGTAAGGATAAGAATTTATAGCGAAAGGACGTTTTGACGAATGACACATGAACTTGATCAACTTTCAATTAACACAATCCGTACACTTTCAATTGATGCAATAGAAAAAGCAAACTCTGGACATCCAGGATTGCCTATGGGCGCTGCTCCAATGGCATATACATTGTGGACGAAACACATGCACCATAATCCATCTAACCCACAATGGTTTAACCGAGATCGCTTTGTACTTTCTGCGGGACATGGCTCAATGCTATTGTATAGCTTACTTCACCTTGGGGGCTATGACTTACCGATGGAAGAACTTAAAAAGTTTAGACAATGGGGTTCATTAACACCAGGACATCCTGAATACGGTCATACAGATGGCGTTGAGGCGACAACAGGTCCGCTTGGTCAAGGGATTGGAATGGCTGTAGGAATGGCTATGGCAGAAAAACACCTCGCGGCTAAATATAACAAACCAAACTTTGATGTTGTAGACCATCATACATATGCGCTTTGTGGTGATGGAGATTTAATGGAAGGTGTTGCAGCAGAAGCAATCTCACTTGCTGGACATTTACAACTAGACAAATTAGTCGTCTTATATGACAGTAACGATATCTCGCTTGATGGAGATTTGGACATGTCATTCTCTGAGAATATCCGTAAACGTTTTGAATCATATGGTTGGAATTATATCCACGTTGCAGATGGCAATGACATTGCACGTGTTTCAGAAGCAATTGAAGAGGCAAAGAACAATACGGGTGGTCCGACAATTATTGAAGTGAAAACTGTAATTGGCTATGGTTCGCCGAACAAATCAGGAAAATCTGCTTCACATGGTGCGCCATTAGGTGAAGACGAAATGAAACTTACAAAAGATTATTACAAATGGACTTTTGAAGAGGATTTCTATGTACCTGATGGTGTATACGAGACGTTTAAAGAAGCGGCAAATACACTAGGTGCGAGTAAAGAGCAAGAATGGAATGAGCTCTTCAAGCAATATGAAGGAAAATATGCAGCATTAGCATCAGAATTAAAAGATGCAATCGATCGTAAACTTCCTGCAAACTTTGAAGAATCGCTACCAACCTATGAAGAAGGTACTTCGCTTGCAACACGCGCTGCTTCAGGAGACGCGATTAATGCAATTGCAAAAGTCGTGCCATCCCTATTTGGTGGAAGTGCGGACCTTGCGGGTTCAAATAATACCACAATTAAAGGGTCAGATCCTTTCTTACCTACAAATTATGCAGGGCGTAATATTTGGTTTGGGGTACGTGAGTTTGCAATGGGTACAGCACTAAACGGAATGGCACTGCACGGTGGTTTACATGTGTACGGTGCAACATTCTTCGTCTTTAGTGATTATGTTCGTCCAGCAGTTCGCCTATCCGCTTTAATGGGTGTTCCTGTTACTTATGTATTTACACATGATAGTGTAGCAGTTGGTGAAGATGGACCAACACATGAGCCAGTAGAACATTTAGCAGCACTACGCGCAATGCCTGGATTATCAGTCATTCGTCCAGCTGATGCGAATGAGACAGCAGCAGCTTGGAAAATGGCGGTTTCTTCTAAAAAAACACCAACAGCGTTAATCCTTTCACGTCAAAATTTAGCGATATTACCGAAATCAGCTGAATTGGCAATGAATGGTGTTGAAAAAGGTGCTTATGTCGTTTCGCCAGCTACAAAAGAAAAACCAGACGCGATTTTACTTGCGACAGGTTCTGAAGTGAATTTAGCTGTAGCTTCACAAACGCAATTAAAAGCAGAAGGTATTGATGCTTCTGTCGTTTCAATGCCGTCTTGGGATTTATTTGAGCAACAGGATGCTGCTTACAAAGAGAGCGTCTTGCCAAAGGATATTAAAAAACGTCTTGGGATCGAAATGGGTGTTTCACTCGGCTGGCATAAATATGTCGGTGACGAAGGTGATATTCTTGCGATCGACACATTTGGCGCAAGTGCACCAGGAGACATTGTCATCGCAGAATATGGCTTCACTACAGAAAATGTTGTAGCAAAAGTAAAAGCTTTGCTGAAGTAGTCGATTCGATCATTGGTTTTAATGGCTCTGCCGCTGATATGTTGCGTCGTTGTAGCCACTTAAAGTCATTATGAAATTAACGCCAACGCATCAGCTAGCAATCGTTCCACGTACTCGACAACCGGGTATTCGTGGAACGATTTTTTTATTTAAGCAAAATGAGTAAACGCTGGCTAAATTAAAATGTAAGGAAGTAATCTGCTATTGATTCACGCCTTCAGTTTTAGCTATTTGTGAATTTAATATGTGTAAATTCGACAAAACTAGTGTGATTCTATTTCACAGTTTGACAGTCTTTTTATCATAAGGGGTGTATGCTTTTAATAGGGGGTGGCGGTAGTGCGATCATACGGGATCTATAAGGTGAAAGAAATGTACGAACCATTTATTATTGGCAGAGAACGGTTGTTATACGATTTGTTAAGAGGGAATGGAAGTCGCCATGAAGATTTACGAGAAGTACGTTATTTATGTGACCCGCTTGAAAAAGAAATGTTAGAAGAAGCGATTGTATCAAATTTAGGGAAGATGTTTACTTCAATTGAGTTTGAGAACGAACAATATAAATTAATACATCCTGTGAAAGGGATCATCTTCATTACAATTTCAGCGTATTGCTTAACGCTTATTTGTGAAGGTTCTCGGATGTTAGATCTAGATTTGTTTGTTGCATTATCAGAAGTAGGCAATCGTTTTTTTGCAGTGATGAATGGACAAGGTGAGTGGGGATGGTTAAAACCAATCAAACATACCCATCAACAATTAGGAGAATCAGCAATTTTTCATTGAAAAGGTAGTATATCAGCTCATAGTATTGTATAATCCTTCATGGAAGCGTAAAAATGAACAACTGAAGTGAAGGAGGTAATCGCGGATGATTTGGTGGATATTAGGGATCATCGTCGCGCTAATAGCTGGTGTAGCCCTTGGATTTTTCATTGCACGTCAATATATGATGAAATACTTAGAAGAAAACCCGCCTATTAATGAGGACATGTTACGAATGATGATGATGCAAATGGGGCAAAAGCCTTCACAAAAGCGCATTAATCAGATGATGAGTCAGATGAATAAGGCAAGCGAAAAAAAGAGCAAAAAAGATAAAAAAGAAAAGAAAGAAAAGAAATAATAAATTAAAATCATCCTACGTATAGGGTGCACCTTGGAAGTTAGTTTAACTAACTTCCTTTTTACATTCTACAAAAAAACAATGTGTTGTGTTTTCAAGAAAACACATAATTTTTTAGGAATTCTTTTACGGTGTTTTCATAGTCAAAGGGGTTTTCAATAAATGATTGAGCGTGTTTGCCTTTATCAAATAACTTCAACATTTTGGGTCCCTGTTTTATCTCGAAAAGTTCTTCAGTCATGTATGGAAGGATGAAGTCATCTTCCATGCTATGAATAAAAAGCATCGGTTTTTGAATGGATGCAACGGCTTCTTTTGGAGAGACTAAGTCAAGTGTATACCCATCTCGAACCTTCAAAAATAAATTTGCAATTCTTAAAACCATAGTCGAACGAAAAGGTGTCACACTTCGAAGCACGTGGAGCGCTTGTTCTGTAAAGTCAGAAAAAGAACAATCAGCAATATAAAAATCAGCCTCATCCACATAGGTACCCGCATATAAAATTGTTGTTGCACCACCCATTGACTCTCCGTGAATTCCTAGTTTTGCTGATGAGCCAATCTTTTCTCTCGTGGCATGAACGATCGCTTGTAAATCAAATTTTTCATAAAAACCAAAACTTGTTGTCTTCCCTCCAGAATCCCCGTGACGGCGGTGATCATAAATAACTGAATTAAAACCAAGTCGTTCAAAAAGACGGGCATACTTAAAAGAGTTAATCTTATTTTCTGTAACCCCGTGACAAATAATTACGGTTCGCATCGTTTTAAGTGGTTTTAAAAAGATGGCCTTCAGTAAGTAACCGTTTGGTGATTGGATCCACAGTTCTTCTTTATTGACAGCGTTATACCATTTTTCATCAAAACGTTTTGCTAAAACTTCTCTTTTCATAATGACCTCTGGATCTTTAATCTTCAGGTACATGAGTTTGTTCGTAGCGATAAACCCAAAAATCGTAAAAATGGAAGCAAGTAAACTTGAAAAAAGGCCTGTGATATAGATTTTTCTACGTTTCAAAATAGACACCTCCAGTTTAAAGCTGTTCATTTTCATATAATTTATACATACCCGTTTCAATGGATCTCGATAGATGAGGTGCAATGGTCGATACTGCTTCACAAACCTGCTTCACATCAATACCCGTTTGTATGCCCATCACGTCAAACATTTGGACAACATCTTCCGTTGCAACATTTCCAGTAGCACCTGGTGCAAACGGACATCCCCCGAGTCCGCCGGCTGAGGTGTCAAAGCGCGTGATCCCTGCTTGAAGTGCGGCGTAAATATTCGCCATGGCCATTTTTCGAGTGTCATGGAAATGTGCAGTTAACAAAACATCTGGAAAGCGCTCGCGAAGCTTTTTAAATAAACTGTAGCACTCTAATGGATTTGCTCTTCCAATTGTATCTGCAACACTTAGTTCGTCCACCCCTAACTTGACAAAACGATTACATAATTCAAGCACAGCATATTGGTCCATTTGACCTTCATAAGGGCAATAAAAAGCAGTTGAAATACAAGCACGCACAAAAATGTTCTGTGCTTTTAATTTAGCAATTACAGGTTCTACTAACTGCAGACTTTCATTTGTCGTCCGATTAATATTATGCTTATTGAAGGAATTGCTTACCCCAACAAAAACGGCAACGCTTTTTGCGCCGGCTTCTATTGCCAAATCAGCACCCACTGCGTTTGGTGCGAGGACAAATTGCCGACCTGTTTTTTCGACTTTTTGCATAATTTCTTTCGCATCAGCCATTTGTGGTACCCATTTAGGAGAAACGAATGAAGTTACTTCTATTTCAGTAATCCCCGCTTTTTGAAGCGCACTAATAAAAGTTAATTTATCCCTTGTCGTTACTTGATTCTCTTCGTTTTGTAGACCATCCCTTGGGCCGACCTCGATTATTGTCACATTATTTGGTAAAATGAACATATCATCCCCTCCAGTACATTTAATTATAATGAAGGGGTGCCTGTTTAAGCAAATGAATCTGAACAGGGAATAACAAGGGGGAAATGAAAATGTCAAATGAAGTTGTCATCGTTAGTGCAGTAAGAACAGCAATGGGTTCGTTTATGGGGTCATTAAAAGACGTTTCCGCTGTTGACTTAGGGGCGATCGTCATTCAAGATGCATTAAAAAGAGCAGGCGTTGTAGAAGCGGCTGTGGATGAAGTGATTATGGGAAATGTGTTGCAAGCAGGTCTGGGACAAAATACAGCAAGACAGGCAGCCATAAAAGCAGGATTACCTGAAACAGTTCCAGCACTTACGATTAATAAAGTATGTGGTTCAGGATTAAAAGCCGTTCATCTCGCCCGTCAAGCAATTGTTGCGGGAGATGCTGAAATTATTGTGGCTGGTGGTATGGAAAATATGAGTCAAGCGCCGTATTTACTTAAAGATGCACGAGAAGGTTTCAAAATGGGCGATAAAAATATCGTCGATAGTATGGTTTCAGATGGATTATGGTGTGCGTTTAATGATTATCATATGGGACAAACCGCAGAAAATCTATGTGATCGTTACGACATTTCAAGGGAAGAACAAGATGAACTTGCAGCTGCTTCTCAACAAAAAGCCGCGGCCGCAATTGAGACAGGTAAATTCAAAGAAGAAATTGTTTCAGTTGAGGTACCACAAAGAAAAGGGAATCCAATCATTTTTGACACAGATGAGTATGTCCGTGCAAGTTCAACAGCAGAGAAACTAGGCACACTACGTCCTGCATTTAAGCGTGATGGACGTGTAACTGCTGGAAATGCATCAGGCATTAATGACGGTGCGGCAGCATTTGTCATCATGTCCAAATGTAAAGCAGATGAGCTTGGGCTGACGCCCCTGGCCACCATTGCGGCAAATGCCAACGCGGGGGTAGATCCAGCTGTGATGGGTATTGGGCCTGTACAGGCGGTCAGAAACGTCTTAGAACGGGCGAATTTAAAGCTCGCTGATTTAGACCTTATTGAAGCAAATGAAGCGTTTGCCGCTCAGTCGATTGCTGTAGATCGAGAGTTGAGCTTTAATCAAGAAAGACTTAACGTTAATGGCGGCGCAATTGCACTCGGACATCCAATTGGCGCAAGTGGTGCAAGGATTTTAGTTACCCTACTACATGAAATGAAGCGCAGAGATGCAAAATCTGGGCTCGCGACCCTTTGTATTGGTGGAGGTCAAGGTGTTGCTACAATCGTGACACGTCCTTGATGACGTGAGCATGCTTAACTTTTAAATCGAATTAAATGCTATGAATAAGAATTTAGTGTAAAGGTGGATTTTAATGGCTAAAAGAAAGAAGACGCAAGCGCCTAAAAAAGAAACGTCTGCAATCACAGTCGCTGATGGACTGGACAGTGATGTTCTTGACAAACTCCAAGCGGCAAAAAAGGAACTGAAAAAAGTGGAACAAGAAAACGAAGAAAAACTTCAAGCGAAACGGCGTGAAGAGCGTAAAGAACGAGAAGCCAATAAAAGCTTTGAAGAATTATTAAATGAATATGAAAAGAAGGGTACAACATAATAGCCCACCTTAAAAAAATCGTCAAGTCTTTGTAAAACAGACTTGACGATTTTTGTATTCATAAAAACACAACAATTGGCTAAACTATGTAGCGACTGGAAAAGGAGGTTTTATTTTGCTAACCCTATTACAATCCTTCATACTCACCGTGCTTTGTGCACCCATTATGACTGTTTCAACTGAAGAAGCACAAACACAAGAAGCATTAGTATCAGAACGAATGGATTATTATATTAAATATGCAAGCCTTGATGTACCTTGGTTTTATTTAGCTGCAATTGATCAATATGAACGGAATATACAACAAGTACGTTCAGATCTACCTGCTAAAAAAGGGGCCATTGCCATTCATATAAAAGAGGATTTCTGGGTGGGTGAAATGAATCCAGAATCAGATGATCAATTACCTTTAACCATCGCTTATTTTGGCGGACAAGGCATTGACGGTAATGGGGATGGCATTGCAAATCCAAGTGATCCTGAAGACGTAATCGCGACGATGGCTGCTTATTTAGAAACACATACATTTAGTGAAAAAAGCTTACAAAAAACGTTATTACAATACTACGGAAAGGAAGAAACGGTTAACCAAATCAAAACGATTGCTGAAATTTACGCACAAATACAAACCATCACGCTAGATGAACGGGCATTTCCACTTCCAGTTCATCAGAATTATAGCTACCGCGGCACCTGGGGAATGAGTAGGGGTTGGGGTGGACGAAGAATTCACGAGGGAACAGATCTGTTTGCCAGTTATGGTGTTCCAGTAAAATCTACATCTTACGGGGTAATTGAAGTTATGGGTTGGAATGATTACGGTGGATGGCGTGTAGGGATTCGCGACATGCATAATACCTATCATTATTATGCGCACTTATCTGGATTTAACAAAGATTATACAGAGGGTGATCTTGTTAAGCCAGGTGAAATTATTGGCTACGTAGGCAGTTCTGGATACGGAAAAGAAGGTACTTCTGGGAAGTTTCCACCCCATTTACACTACGGTATGTATAAATACAATGGACGTACAGAGTGGGCATTTGATCCCTATCCTTATTTACGACAATGGGAACAACAGGAAAAGAGTGGGCAAAACTAATTCAATTTCATAATGCTGTTATATTGGACGCCATTACAACAGCGAGACACTCCCTCGAGTCGTTGAAGCACGCTAAATTTATAGTTGAAAACCAAATTGCAAATTAAGATTTTATGTAGGACTTCTTATATTCAGATATCTTTGCTATAATAAAAGAATGAATTGTCATTCATTTATTATAATGGGGGGTATGAAAGATGAAGCAGACATATATTAAAGACTTTGCAGTATGGGAGAAAGAATTTAGTTATTCATTTCCAATTCAAGTTCGTTTTTCTGAGACGGATATGTTTGGTCATTTGAATAATACAGTGACATTTGCGTATTTTGAACAAGCGCGTATTAATTATTTAAAAAGTTTAGGTTTGATGAATGATTGGTTAAATCCAAATGGAGAAAGAATTCCTGTAGTTGCAGACTTACAATGTGATTATATAAGGCAAGTGTTTTTTGACGAGACAATCGATGTCTATGTGAAAGCAGATTCAATTGGGAACAGCTCTGTGGACTTACATTATATGGCTAAAAACGCGAAGGGTGAACTCGTGTTTACGGGACGTGGTGCTATGGTTCAAATATCGAAGAAAACAGGTTCTGGTGTAGCATGGACAGAAGAAGAAAAAGAATTGTTTTATAAAAAAACAAAGAACTAAATGAAACTCATTAGAGAGAAAGGCCGCAGATTACTTGCAGCCTTTCTTTCTGTTTACTAGTTAAGTATTTCAATTTAATATGTTAAACTAGTGAAAATATAGACATTTTGAAAAATAGGAGTGATGACATGAACACGATAACAAAGAAACGCATGAAAGCATTTATGATCGACCTAGCCGTATCAACAGCAGTTACAGGCGTGGCTGAATATTTTTTGCGAAAGAAAATAAAGAGTGAAGCTTTCCATTCACTTGTTACCCCAGTCGTCGTCATGTATGCGCTTGAAGGTGCCCAATTGCGCAAAAGTGGGCAGACGATTGGGTATAAAAAGTTGGGACTTATATTAGAAAATGAAAATAAAGGGCCATTGACTAACGACCAGTTATTAAAACGAATGGTATACCGTGACACATGGAGTACAGTGAAGTATTTAAGTGAACGAAAAGAATTTGAACAGAACGCGGGAAGTATTTTCCCACATGATGAATATGCAGGGACGGTTGTGCAAGAAGTTTGATCTTTGAAAAATAACTGGTGCGATAAACATCGATAGTATCACGTCTTTATTGGGGGGAATAGCACCGTGAGTGAAAAAAATTATGGAAATGAAAAGTTGAAAAAGAAATCCCATTCTTGGGGGCTTGTGATCTTTTTATTAATCCTTTTTTGGCCAGTAGGTATTTTTTTCTTAGTCCGCAAGTTGAGTGTGGATAAACGGGCTTCATTAACAGCGGGTCGAAAAATGGTTGTATGGGGATGGGTTGTGCTTGTTTTAGGCATGCTTGGTTCGTCTACATCTTATAGATGAGCGTACTTTTGATGGATTCTTGGGAATTCTATTTACGGTTATTGCTGGAATTGTACTTATCGTTATGGGTAGGAAATCATCGAATAAAGCTGTTAAATATAAGCAGTACATTAATTTAATTGTGAATCATCGTTTGCGATTAATTGAAGCGATCGCTTCTGCAATTCCAGTTTCAGCAGCGCAAGCAACGAAGGATATTCAGGAGATGATTAAAAAAGGGTTCTTTGATGAAGCTTATATTGACTTCAGTACGAGTCAACTTGTATTTTTAAAAGAAGACGCCACCGAAACATCTTCACAACAAAATAACATGCAGCACTTAAAAGTTATTACTTGTGATGGATGCGGCGCGCATAATAAGGTTGCAATAGGTTCGATTATTGAATGTCAATATTGTGGTTCTTTAATGAGTGCGTCCTGATATTGAGTTTCAGTAGTTTCTCTGGGCTTCGATTAATCTGAATTGCGAAGTCATAAGTATTTCAAGTGCTTAACAAACCAGCCGTTATACAAAAGAAAAACTTCATCCTAGGAGGAGAAATCGTGTCATATAATGCAATTTTATTCGCGTTAGTCGCAGGTGTTTTGTCGTTCATTTTAATATTTGCAATGGATTCAATAAATCCAATTTTAATAACGAATATATTGTTGGGAGCGATACTTGGCATACTTGTAGATAAAAAGAATTCCTAAACAAACGAAGATGTATACATGATAACTGAATTCGCCTATATCGCTAACGGGCTACAAATAAGGACTCTCTTGATTGGTTATTTAAAGTTGACGGCGAAGGTGATAATGGGTATTCGGAGTTTTTTGAAACGGTAGATACAGTTTTAATCGGAAAAAGAACTTATGATTGGATTATGGAACAAGAAAAAGGACAATTCCCCTATCAAAATAAAGTCTGTTACGTTTTTTCTAGATCGCCATTTGAAAATACAAACGATGTTACATTTATAAATGAAGACATTGTTAACTTTATTGATAACATAAAAAAAGAAGACGGAGAAAATATTTGGATAGTTGGTGGCGGCGACATACTACATACATTTTTAAAAGAAAACTTAATCGATGAACTGATTTTAACAGTTGCCCCAACAATCATCCGAGAAGGAATTCCTTTATTTAAGGTTGGCAATTATCAACTAGACCTCTCTCTTAGTGGTACTAGAACTTTCAATCAATTTGTTGAATTACATTATACGGTAAATAAATGACCAAAAGTATGTGATCTATATGGGAGAAACGCTATAGCAGAGAGCTACGCTTTTTTAACAATTGGGTCAATTTCTAACTGTTGCTTTATGTTCCAGCGCACGCGTTTCTGGAGGGCGTCTTCCTTCGCTACGCTCTGTCCAGGGTCTCAAGGCTCACGCTGATCCTCCCGGAGTCGACGTCTGCACTTCAAGCAACGGAGCGTATTATAAAAAAAGCATCTTCAACGATAGGGCCATTTAATTGAATAAGTGAATATCTGCATCAGCATTAGAGATGCAGTTTTTTTATTCTTTTAAAATTGTTGTAACGAAATCATTAATTCTGTGATTCATAGATGAAAGGCCAAACGGAAGAAGGAGGGTGGCAGTGGATACAGAAAATATATATCAAGATTATGGGGATTTCATTTTTAAATATTTGTTAACTTTAACAAACAATCTTGATTTAGCCGAGGAGCTAACTCAAGAAACATTTTATCAAGCGATAAAATCCATTAATAATTTTCACGATAACGGTAAAGCCAAGTTTTCAACGTGGCTTTGTGCAATTGCTAAAAATGTTTGGTTGCAAGAATTAAACTATAAAAATAAAAATCAGCAATTGAAGGACTCACTAAGCATTGAAAAAACAGTGCCTTATGACTTGGAAGATGAGTATATAAAAAGCGAGGATAAAGTTATCTTTTTTAAAAAGGCGCATCAACTTAGTGAGGATAAACGAGAAATACTTTATTTAAGACTTTTAGGTGGCTTATCGTTCAAAGAAATTGGTTCAGTTTTTGGAAGGACGGAAAACTGGGCAAGAGTGACTTTTTACAGGGCAAAACTTGAAATCAGGAAGGGTGGGTAAGATTATGAATCATAGTGTATTTAAAGACTTGGCTCCAGCTTATATTGATAAATTAACAAGTGA
>JARIDM010000158.1 GCA_029263945.1 Sporosarcina sp. | reverse complement strand
GGTGTTCAACGTCTTTATCATGGCCAAACTTTTCACCCTTTGCCACCCGCTATTTTTTCAGTTGTGAGGAGGAAAGTGAATAGGAAATTTTCCGTGTATATACGGAGCAAAAAGACAGGGAGCCGAGGCTCCCTGTCTTTATTTTACTTTGCACGTCCTATATGCGTATGTTGACAAGCTCTGTGCTTCAAAACATCTTTCTAGATCAAAAGGTAGATATCAGTTTACGCGTGTCATACAAGATCCTGTCTTAAGGACAGACAATGCTGCATCTAGAGCACCTTCTACTAAGTTTCTCACAGCAGTACCCGTGTAGAAAGCAATATGTGGCGTGAAAATGACATCAGTACGAGATAACAATTCAACTAAAATTGGATCATCAATGTCAGTATTACGGAAATCTTTAGGGATATAAGTACTTTCGTTTTCATAGGTATCCAGTGCAGCCCCTGAGATTTTCCCGCTATTTAACGCATTGATCAGCGCTTTAGTATCGACAATCGAGCCTCTAGCGGTATTGATGAAAACTGCGTCATCCTTGAATTGGTTAAACAAAGATTCATTGAACAAATGATTATTATCTTCAGTCGCCGGCATATGGATAGAAACGATGTCCGCGCCACTCACGGCCTCTTCAATACTCTTTTTATACTCTATATAGTGCTTTGCGTCTTCATTTGGGTATAAATCGTATCCAACAATTTTTGCTCCAAAGGCACTAAATATCTGGGCTGTGATCTGACCGATCCGTCCAGTTCCGATAATGGCAATTTCAAGACTTTTAATTTCTTTGGCCATAATTGTTGGTTTCCATCTGAAATCTTGTTCGTTCACGTTTTTTTCAATGAGCTGTGTTTTACGGATTAGCTGTAGTGCAGATGTTACTGCGTACTCAGCGATGGAATTCGGTGAATAGCTCGGAACATTCGAGATAATGATTTGGTGTTCTGATGCTTTCTCCAGATTGTACATATCAATCCCTGCACTTCGTTGGGCAATTTGTTTTATGCCCAATTCATGCAAGCGTTCGTAAATTCGGTCATCAAGTCTTCCTGTTTGTTGGGTGGATACGGCGTCGTATCCCTTTAATTGTTCGACTGTTTCTAGTGTTAAAATCTCCTCGGAAAAGGACACATCAACTTGGTTTTGTTTTGCCCAATCCCTTGCAATTTTCTTCTCATCTTCACGTACACCAAATAGTTTAATTTTAATCATTTTTATTCCCCACTTTCATCTGATTGAAATTTAAAGACGGATGGATCATAGATCTTGAATACTCTTGTACATAGGTTATGGATAATAAAAGCAGCGATAAACGGAATGATAAAATAGACGACGATTAGGATCAGGATATTCACCGCGGCACTACCGTCCATGAACTTAATGGCATTGATAGGTCCGACCAGACCTGAGAAACCAAATCCTGCTGACTCTTGCGTCCCTTGAATGCCGAACAGGCTTGCAGCCAAGGAAGTAACGACTGCTGTTAAGGCAATAGGAAGTGCAATGATTGGGTGTTTAAGTAAGTTCGGCATCATCATTTTCATGGCACCTAAGAAGACAGCGAGCGGTACACCAGCTTTATTGACTTTTATTGTACCGATGACGAGCATACAGGCAGCAGCTGCTATACCGATGTTCGCCGCTCCAGCCGCCAGTCCTGAAATTCCAATTGCCATTGAGATGGCTACGGTCGAGATGGGAGAAACAATTAATACACTGAATGCGACAGCTACGAGAATATACATGATAAGCGGCTGTAGGCTTGTGAAACTATTGATGACTTCGCCGATTCCTGTTGTAATGAGCTGGACATAAGGTAATAATAAAATACCGATAAATCCAGCGATCCCCCCAGCAATGATTGGCAGTAGAATGATGGTCAGGCTGCCCAGTTTATCTTTAATTAGCATAACGATTAAAACTGCAATGGTCGCTGTAATCATCGTATTGATGAGGTCTCCAATACCAGTCAGAACCCACATGTTTTCCTGGAAGACTGCTGATCCACTACCGACAAATGCTGCCGTACTAACAACGACTGTCTGGATCGGATTAAGTTTAAATTGCATTGCGATAAGAACTCCGACGATCACCGGTACTGTGAACTGGATACCGACAACAACGCTGTTTAGGGTGATAAATATATCATGATAAGAGGATAGGAATTTAAATAATCCACCTAGAATGGCGTTGGGTATTAAACCAACTACAATTCCTAGAGCGACCCCCGCTAATACCTTATTTATAAAATCCTTGACACTTAATTTTTCCAATATAAACACTCCTTCGCAAAATACTTTTCCAACCTATCTTTCGACTTATTACTATTTGAATCATAACACATTGTGAAAACATTCACAATGATAAGGTGGGCATAATTTTATAAAATGAAAAGTTGACCTCTCTTTGATGCACTAGGGAATTTTTAAAAATCATGATGCAATCAATTGAAAAATACAGTTTCATTGCTACACCAACATATAGTCGGATTGAACCGTTCTCAAACTGTATGTTGCGTCGTTGTGGCAGTTTAAGGTCATTGTAAAATCGACTCAGTTTATAAAAGTTAGCGTTTTTATTTCAGCCATTAGTATGCATCACTTTCTTCATTTTATGTGATGAATTTTTCTGATAGGAGTCAAAGCTAAACTGTCTATCCGCAAGCGTGGGCTTTGTTAGACTTTGAGATGAATCCTTTGGTTGTCTTTCCTGCCTATCTTTTAGCGCTTGCCGAACATGTACACTTATTTCATGAAATGCTTTTGTGTGCGCGGCCACTTTTTATGCACTTATGTCTACCATGAGTCAGTATGTACATATAAAAAAAGACTATCCCGAAAGTAGGATAGTCTCTTAATTATTAACGATGGGTTTCTACTATCGTCTCACTGATGCAGCCATTCTCACGTAGGTATGGCGTCTTCCTCGAATGACGATAGAATACGTCATGATGTTTTCTGGTACCGCGATTCCGTAGAACCCCGTATCGCCAATGTGATAAATATCAGCGCCAGCCATTTTACTGTTTAATGCGATTTGACGAATCGTTGCCTCGTCTGCGCCTTCTTGGCTTGTTCCAATTGTGAGCATGGCGAGGGCACCTTTGGCATGTACAAAGCGCACATACTTTTCAGCGGCATCTACCGTGATACCAGGTACAGTTCCAGGTGCAGGCATTAAAATAATATCTGCACCTGCTTCAATAAAACTTGATAGTGAGTCTTCAGAAATAATGCCACTTCCTGTTTCGTTGGTGACACCAGCTCCGTGCATTTTACCCGCGATAATGAGTCCTTCTTTCCCAAATACTTCTCGTGCTTTTCGAATCGCAAGTACGGTTTCATCATTTGTCACGCCTGTTTTGGGATTTCCAGTTAAGCAGATAAAATCAAAGCCTAGTTTCTTCGCCTCATTTAAAGTCTCCTCAGTTGCAGTTCTTCCTTTTGCTACATGATCCAACTTTTCGATTTGCTGCGCATTTACATCAACAGGCTCTAAATTTAAACCAACGGGACGGCCTGTTAATTCTTTTACTTTTTCAATAATGGATTCATTTTCCGCACAGGTATAGCCTTCAACTGCAGGATTAAAAACGTCAAATAAATTTAGTAATAATAAATCTGCACCAAAGGAAGCTGCAAGTTCAGCATTTGTAATTCCTGGGTATAGGGGAGAAACAGAAGTCATTGTTTCAGATAGCATGACCCTGCCTTCACAAGCTTGAATTGATTTCTTTAAGTCTTGACCATTCATTTGCTGGAAATCTGAAGCCGTGCAGTCTAATAATCTTTTCACAGAAATCCCTCCTTTTTCACAAGCATATAGAAATCGTGAATAAAGCGCAATTTATTGTAAGCTCATGAGAGCATAAGCATGTGGTGAAGGGGATTTTTCGGTAATTCATCATAGGGGTTTTGTCGCCAACCACAATGACATATCGTTGACTTGGAGCGTTTTCAAATGATATGCGTTGTAGTGAGTTAATGTCATAATGAAATCGGAAGAAATAACGGAATAGTTAAACAACGTGTTATACTTAAAGTCAAAAAAGAAGGTGATCACTTGGACATCACGAATATAATTACGCTAAGTTTCTCAGTCATCACGATTCTTAACGTTCTTTTGTTGGCAGGTGTGCTGTTTTTTGAAAGAAGGGACGTGGGCAATACGTGGGCATGGATTCTAGTGTTGGTTTTCCTCCCCATCGTTGGTTTCTTTATTTACCTCTTTTTAGGTCGCAGTCTCAAACAGAAAAACTTCTATCAGCTTACCCCAAATGAACGGCAGGCTATTGAAACTGAAGTAGGAAAGCAATTATCGGGCGTGAATGAAGCATTAATCAAGCAAATGCCCCAATTAAAAAAGCACGAAGAACTTATTCTAATGAACCTTCGCTCTTCCGCTGCACTTTTATCTTACGATAATGAGATTAACATTTTCTCCGATGGACACAAAAAATTCGATGCGTTAGTTAAAGACATTCAATCTGCACAACAAGAGGTGAATATTCAGTATTACATCATACAACCAGATAATTTGGGGAAAAGAATAAGAGATGCTTTAATCGAAAGAGCAAAAGCTGGAGTAAAAGTAAGGGTCCTTTACGATGAAGTTGGCTCTAAAAAGACATCGCCGAAATTCTATGAAGACTTACGAAGAGCAGGTGGAGAAGTGGAAGTTTTCTTTCCTTCATTTTTCAGACTCATAAACTTCAGAGTTAATAATAGAAATCACCGTAAACTGGTGATTATTGATGGGAATATTGCGTATATTGGTGGTTTCAATGTGGGTGATGAATACCTAGGACTGGATAAGAAGTTTGGCTATTGGCGAGATACGCACCTAAGAATTCAAGGAGAAGCTGTTAATCATATTCT
>JARIDM010000140.1 GCA_029263945.1 Sporosarcina sp. | reverse complement strand
AAGTAATCTATATACTTTCCATTGCACGGGATGATCCCACATGCCGGTGCGTTTTCACGTAAAAAGCTTAGGTTTTGAATTCCATAATGATAAAGTGAAATTGCACCACCGACCAAAGAAAAGCCAGCAGTCGTCAAAGCGATTTGAGCGTTTTTTTGGAAAATCGCGATACTCGCAATTAACACGATTGGATACATGAAAATACGTTGAACCCAACAAAGTGTACATGGGTAATAACCTTTTACTTCAGAAAAGTATAAGGAGCCTAACGTCGCGATAAGCGATACTGTAGCGATAAAGATGAGTCCGTTTTCTAACCGCTTTTGCATTTTACCATCTCCTACTTGATAGGTTTACATGTCTGATTATAAGGTCAATGGCTATGCATGTAAATGATTCGTCATTAAATCCCAATAACATTGGGAAAGTGTGAAGAAGATATGTCAATATCAATTACATAAGCTGTCAAACACGAAGCGTTTTCTGTCTGATTCATAAAAAGACGACTCTCACAATTGAGAGTCGCGCGTGTGTTTAGGATTCAGCAGGTACTTCTATGATGTTTTCTGAATCTATTTCTTTGTGTTTGAGTACTTCTAAATAGAGGATGTGGTGACCATCTACATCTTTAATCATAAATTCATAACCCTGTTCGATAATTTTTTCACCTTTTATCGCTTCAAAACGTTCGGTCATGAACCAACCACCAATCGTATCGATATCGTCTTCATTAATTGAAATCCCAAGAATATCATTCACTGTTTCAATTAGTAGCTTTGCATCGAAAATGTAATGGTCAATGCCAACTTTTTGTACTTCAGGAATTTCATCCATATCGAATTCATCTTGAATATCGCCAACGATTTCTTCCAAGATATCCTCAATGGTGACAAGACCAGAAGTACCGCCGTATTCATCCATAAGGATCGCCATGTGAATACGTTCCCTTTGAATTTTCAACAATAAGTCACCAATTGGAATGGTTTCAATCACATGGATGACTGGTTGAATATGGTCAATAACCGATTGATCTCCAACCGTAGAGTCTTTGATAAATGCGGTTAATAAGTTTTTAATATTAATGAGCCCGACAATATGGTCTTTACTACCATCTGTTACAGGGTAACGTGTGAATTGTTCAATGCCTTCTACGTTAAAGACTTCTTGTAAAGTTAATTCCTTATCAATTGTCATCATTTCAGTTCGTGGTGCCATAATCTCTTTAGCGATGCGATCGTCGAACTCGAATATTTTATTGACATATTTATACTCAGCTTGGTTAATTTCTCCGCCTTTAAAACTATCTGATAAAATCATTCGAAGTTCTTCTTCAGAATGTGCGGCTTCTGATTCTGAAATCGGCTTGAAGCCAAAAAAGCCAATAACAAGACGAGCGGAAACGTTCATTCCTTTTATGATTGGATACATAAGTCTGTAAAAGAAAATCAACGGTCTTGCAAATAAGAGCGCGATTTCCTCGGCTTTTTGAATGGCAATTATTTTTGGTGCCAATTCACCTAACACAACATGCAAATACGTCACGATTGAAAAGGCAATGATAAAGGATAAAATACTCGCCAAGCTAATAGATGTTTCAAAGTATTCGAAAATCGGCGTTAGCATCAATTTTATGGTTGGTTCTCCGAGCATCCCTAATCCAAGTGCGGTAATTGTAATCCCTAGTTGGCAGGCAGATAAGTACTCATCTAAATTGCTGATGACTCTCTTGACATAAAACGCTCGTTTATTACCTTCAGCGACGAGCTGATTTATGCGTGTCGCTCTGATTTTGACAATAGCATACTCACTCGCAACAAAAAAAGCGGTGAGGGCGATCAAGACAGCAAATGCTGTCAATCGTATGGGAATTTCCAAATAATACCTTTGCTTCAAACCCAAATGTGGGTGGGGAGCAAAGTGTCCACCTCCTGTAATACTAAATATAGATAGTTAAGTCTATAATAATTTGTTTTCAAGAAAAACACAATGATTAATGCTTATTTAAAAGATAGTAATCTGCCAGGGTTAAATTATAATTGTGTGTATTTTTAGAAAAGTGTTGACAATCAGAAAGTTGTCGTGTTATTGTAAGTTTATTCGTAAATCGATAGAGAAAGGTAGGCGTGGAAAATGAACAAAATACTCGTGAATGAAAAAGAAAATTTCATAGTTAATCCATGCCTGGTAAAGTCTATTTAATGTTGTCATAATTAATGGAACTGGCATGTCTGCCGTTCTATTTTAATGAGCACACGCTTATTTTAATGAGCGTGTGCTTTTTTGTGTTGTTTTTCAACAATTACGACTATGTAGACTTTAATGGGTCTGGAAAAGAGAAAGGAAGAGAAACAATGTTTTCTGTATTGTTTAAATTAAAATGGTTTTTTAAAGAAAATAAAAAAAGGTATCTAATTGCCCTGATCTTGTTAATGATGACAAACGCCCTTGTGATTATTCCACCGTGGTTAATCGGTGAAGCAATTGATGCGATTTATACGCAGACGTTAACAGTAACATTGTTAGGGCTATTTATAGGCGTTATGCTCGCGATTATTATTGTGAATTACATGTGCAATTATGTATGGCAATATCAGTTGTTCGGTGGTTCTTATGTAATTGAAAAGCAGTTGCGTGGAGATTTGATGGGGCATTTTTTGAAAATGACACCGACATTCTATGAGAAAAATAAAACGGGTGATTTAATGGCTCGTTCCACAAATGACTTACGTGCAATTTCAGAGACAGCAGGATTTGGGATTATGACTTTGATAGATTCCACCTTATATTTGTTGACACTTATTTTGACAATGGGTTTTCTTGTCTCCTGGAAACTCACTTTGGCAGCGATCATTCCACTTCCAATTTTAGCTTTTCTTATGCAAGTGTTGGGGAAGAAAATCCATGAACGCTATATGGTGGCGCAAAAGTCATTTGGTGATTTAAATGATGAAGTGTTAGAAGCTGTTGCAGGTGTGCGTGTCGTTCGAGCTTATGTGCAAGAGCGAGCTACTGAAAAGGATTTTGCGACCATGACGGAAGATGTCTTTCAAAAGAATATGCATGTAGAAAAAATCGACGCATTGTTCATGCCTATCTCTAAAATTTTAACAGGGTTAACGTACATGATTGGTTTAGGATATGGTGCATACCTTGTGTCAATCGGAGATATGTCGCTCGGGAACTTAGTCACTTTTAATGTTTATCTTGGAATGATTGTATGGCCAATGTTTGCGATTGGTGATTTAATCAACGTTTTACAAAGAGGGAACGCCTCCTTAGATAGAGTGATGCAGACGCTTGGCTATGAAGAAGATGTAAAAAATCCTGAAAAACCTGTTGATGTCGATAAACCAGAAAAAGTAGGTTTTGAAGCCGTCAACTTTACTTACCCTACGTCAAAAACAATAAATCTATCCGATATCAGGCTCTATTTAAATCAAGGAGAAACGTTGGGGATCGTTGGGAAAACAGGCAGTGGAAAAACAACTTTTGTGAAACAACTTTTACGTGAGTATCCTGCTGGTGAGGGAGATATCGCTTTTTCTGATATCCCTCTTCGTTCTATGACGAAAGAAAGAATTAGAGATTGGATTGGCTATGTGCCACAAGATCATATTTTATTTTCGCGCTCTGTCAGAGAGAATATTTTATTTGGTCAACCAGATGCTACTGAAGCGGATATTGCTGAAACAATTCGTTTGGCTCATTTTGAAAAAGACTTGGAAATGTTAGCAGATGGACTTGATACACTTGTTGGTGAAAAAGGTGTTGCGCTTTCTGGCGGACAGAAACAAAGGATTTCAATTGCGCGAGCACTTATAAAGAATCCAGAAATCCTAATTTTGGATGACTCTTTGTCTGCAGTTGATGCAAAAACAGAAGCCAAAATTATTGAAAATATTCAACAAGAGCGAGTCGATAAAACAACGATTATTACAACACATCGGCTATCTGCAGTGCAACATGCGAATTGGATAATTGTACTGGATGACGGGAAAGTTGTTGAGGCGGGAACGCATGAAGCACTACTTAAAAAGAACGGCTGGTACAAAGAGCAATTCGACCGCCAGCAAATCGGGGAGGTTGAATCAAAATGAGTACTGGAAAACGTTTAGTAAAGTATGCACTTGTCTATAAAAAAATACTGAGTCTGGGTTTATTGTTTTTAGCGTTTGCAGTAGTGGCAGATTTAATGGGCCCAATTATCGCAAAAAACATCATTGACAATCATATTGCAGAGGCTGTTAACGGTGCGATCGACTTTAAACCAATTATCGTTTTACTCGCCATATTCTTCAGCTTGGCAGTTGTGACTGCCGTTTTTCGCTATTTTCAATATTTATTATTGCAAAATGCAGCCAATCGGATTATTCAAAAGATGCGTAATGACCTATACGAACATATTCAAACGTTACCCATACGTTATTTCGATGATTTACCAGCTGGTAAAGTTGTTGCGCGAGTCACAAACGATACGGAGGCGATTCGAAATTTATATGTAGTCGTTGTGTCACAATTTGCTATAAGCGGTATGTATATCTTTGGGATTTTTATTGCAATGTTTTATTTAGATCCAAAAATGGGTGGCATTACTTTGTTTGTGCTACCGATTATTTATATTTGGATGAAGACATACCGGAAATTCGCCTCTAAAGTGAACCACGTCATTCGAAGTAAAGTAAGTGATATGAATGCAATGATTAATGAATCTATTAATGGCATGACAATCATTCAGGCATTCAGACGTGAAAAGCAAATGAAAGGCGAATTTGACAAGATGAATGAAGAACATTTTGCCTATCAAAACAAGTTATTAAAGGTGGAAGCGGCCACTTCACATAACTTAGTAGATGTCATTCGCTCCCTGACTTTTGTGTTGTTTATTTGGTATTTTGGAGGCGCATCACTTTCAACAGAAACTGTTATTTCGGTAGGGATGCTTTATGCATTTGTAGATTATATTACGAGGCTGTTTAACCCTGTGACAGGTCTTGTCAATCAGTTTGCCAATTTGGAACACTCACTTGTCGCGGCTGAACGTGTATTTGAGTTAATGGACCGCGAAGGTGAACCAGTCAGTGATTCTGTCATTGAAAGGTATAAAGGAAATGTCCGTTTCGAAAAGATTTGGTTTGCTTATCAAGAAGCGGATTATGTGTTAAAAGACATTACTTTTGAAGCAAAGCAAGGAGAGACCATTGCGCTCGTTGGACATACAGGGTCAGGAAAAAGCTCGATTATGAATTTGTTATTCCGCTTTTATGATCCATCAAAAGGCAAGATTACAATTGATGGGATAGATATTCAAGAGATGCCGAGGCAAACGGTTCGCAAGCATATGGGGATTGTTTTACAGGATCCATATTTGTTTAGTGGGACGGTGGAATCGAATATTAGCCTTGGTGACAAAGGTATCTCTCGGGAAAAAGTTCAGCAAGCGTTGAATGCTGTTGGCGGAGAACGGGTGCTTAAGTACATGGAAAAAGGAATCGATGAAGAAGTTGTCGAGAAGGGCAGTACACTCTCTTCTGGACAACGACAACTTATTTCATTTGCACGCGCGCTAGCATTTGACCCTGCGATTTTAATACTAGATGAAGCGACGTCAAATATTGATACGGAAACAGAGGAGATTATTCAACACGCAATGCAAGTGCTAAAAAAAGGACGCACGACATTTATCATTGCACACCGGTTGTCGACGATTAAAAATGCAGATCGTATTTTGGTGCTTGATCGTGGTGAAATCATTGAAAGCGGTGCACATGAAGAATTGCTCGCTTTAGATGGTCAATACGCACAAATGTATCAATTACAAGCAGGGGCCTCTTCTTAAGCACCTATACATTCTGCTCTTGAATAGGTATGATGGACCTATTCACATCAAATGATGAAAGTTAAATGAAAAAGATAGCCTATGCATGTATCGATCGATTAACTGGAGGTAAGTGAAGATGAAAGATAGTGAGACGAGAATTGAAAAAGACTTTTTAGGTGCAAAAGAGATTCAAGTAGATGCTTATTACGGGATTCAAACGTTACGAGCTGTTGAGAACTTTCCGATTACTGGGTATCGATTAGATCCCGAATTAATAAAAGCACTTGCAATCGTTAAAAAGGCGGCAGCGATTGCCAATTCTGAGCACGATTATCTTCCGACCTATATGCAAGAAGCGATAAAGCAAGCAGCGGATGAGATTATTCAAGGTTCTTTACACGATGCATTTATTGTAGACCCGATTCAAGGAGGGGCAGGTACCTCCATTAATATGAATGCAAATGAAGTCATTGCAAACCGTGCGCTTGAAATTTTAGGTGAAGAAAAAGGCGATTACACCAAAATTAGCCCCAATACGCATATCAATATGGCGCAATCAACAAATGATGCAATTCCAACAGCAGTTCATATTGCAGCGCTCACCTTACTCGAGCGATTACTCGTAACGATGGAATCGATGCATGCTGTCTTTAAAGGAAAAGCAATTGAATTTGATTCGATTATTAAAATGGGGCGCACGCATATGCAAGATGCAGTGCCGATTCGTTTAGGGCAAGAGTTTGAAGCATATAGCAGAGTGATCTATCGAGATATACAAAGGATTACACGTGCAAAAGAAAGTCTATATGAAGTGAATATGGGCGCAACAGCCGTTGGAACAGGACTCAATGCGGATCCCAATTATATTCACACGGTTGCAAAAAAGTTAGCTGAAATTAGTGGTTTTCCAATCACATCTGCTGAAAATTTAGTAGATGCTACGCAAAATACCGATGTCTATACGGAAGTGTCTAGTGCACTCAAAATATGTGCAATCAATATTTCTAAAATCGCGAATGACCTTAGACTGATGTCATCAGGGCCAACAACAGGTTTAAATGAATTAGAACTCCCATCAAGGCAGCCTGGTTCTTCGATCATGCCAGGAAAAGTAAATCCAGTGATGGCCGAATTAATAAACCAAATTTCATTCCAAGTGATTGGAAATGACCACACGATTTCTCTCGCTTCAGAAGCAGGCCAATTTGAACTAAACGTGATGGAACCAGTTCTTGTCTTTAACTTGCTACAGTCAATTCGGATTATGGATAACGGCTTCCGCGTATTCACTGATTTTTGTATCGAAGGGATTCGAGCGAACTTCGAGCAAATGCAAAAGTATGTAGATACTAGTGTGGGTGTCATCACTGCGGTTAATCCCCATATTGGTTATGAAGTAGCGGCAAACATTGCACGCGAAGCAATGATTAAAGGGGAATCTGTTCGATCCCTATGCCAGAAATACAAGATTTTATCTGAAGATGAATTAGATCAAATACTAGATCCATTCGAAATGACCAAACCAGGCATATCGGGCGAATCTTTGTTAATAAAATAATCGATAAAATCTAGATGAAAACGTAATAAAAACTCAATACCCGCATGGACACAAGTCGTAAAAGCTTGTTTTCATGCGTGTTTCTTTTATATTTTTTTCTATGCAGTAAATGATTACCAGAGTTTAAAGTAACTTTAATGACTTAATAGAATTAACAAGTAAATCAGAAAATATGATAGACTGATGATAAAGTATGTTGTGATTTAGCGTTTCATTTACGGATCAAAAAACCTAACGTATTAAACTAACTGTTACTTTCCGTTCCGACGTACGCTTTCCGGAGGGCGTGGCTT
>JARIDM010000080.1 GCA_029263945.1 Sporosarcina sp. | reverse complement strand
GTCTATCGTTCAGCGATTCGCCTCTCGTGGGGCTGACCCTGAAGACTTATTTCAAATCGGTTGTATCGGCTTAATGAAGTCAATTGATAAATTCGATTTATCCTACGAAGTAAAGTTTTCGACATATGCTGTACCGATGATTGTTGGAGAGATTCAGCGATTTTTAAGAGATGACGGCATGGTAAAAGTAAGTCGTTCAATTCGTGAGTTGAGTTTTAAAATTCGACATGCTACGGATAATTATATTAAAGAACATGGGAAATCACCAACCTTAGCAGAGGTTGCTGAAACGTTAGAAGTTAAGTTAGATGACGTTATACTTGCTTCGGATGCGCTACGTGATCCAGCATCCCTACATGAGCAATTGTATGAAGGCGAAGGAGACAGTTTAACGTTAATGGACCAACTGCGGGATTATCGATCTGAAAAAGAGTTTAATCATATTCCGTTGCGTGATGTGATTGCTAAGTTAAATAAGCGAGACCAGACGATCATTTATATGCGTTATTACTTAGATTGTACCCAAAGTGATATTGCGGAACGGATTGGTATTTCCCAAGTCCAGGTATCAAGGTTAGAAAAGAAAATTTTAGCGCAATTAAAGACATGGATGGGAGCCAATCTAGAGGAAAGTATCGAAAAAGTGAGGACGGATTGAGCGAATGCAAAAACTCTTTGAATCATTGCATGCGGGAGAAGAATGGTTTTATAAATGTTTTGGTAAAAATGAGACATTCGACACAACTGCACAACATATTCATCTATGGGACATGCCCACGCTCTTAATTTATATTAATGGATTGATTGATGATGATGGGTTGTTAACGTTATTAACGAAAATGCAGTGGAACCAAGTTGAAGAATCTGTGGAAAAAGGAGAGGAAGAAAAATTCCTTTCTTATTTTCCATACCAAGCGGTGACACCAGTCAAGGATCGAGATACTTTGCTATCAGAAGTTTTAAGTGGTAAAACAGCATTTATAACGCCAAGTGGTTATGCATTTACAATCGATCTACGTGCCTATCCTGGAAGACAACCTGAAGAACCAGATACCGAGAAAGTGATTCGGGGCGCACGTGATGGTTTTACGGAAACACTCATTCAAAATACAGCACTCGTCCGCAGAAGACTGCGAACAGAAAAATTACGATTTGAAATGCATCAAACAACTGTGAACGGAAAAACAGATATTGCAATCACTTTTATTCAAGGGGCAGCAAGTGCAGAGCATCTCGATTATATTCGAACGAGATTAGATGAAATTGAACATGACGGTTTAACGATGACTGACAAATCATTGGAGGAATTTCTTTTTAAACAGGGCTTCCATCCAATGCCGTTTGTTAGATTTACGGAAAGACCAGATATATGCGCGGCACATTTATTGGAAGGGCATATTGCCATTATGGTTGATACGTCACCTTCGGTTATTCTTGTTCCGACGACATTATTTCATCATTTACAACATGCGGAGGAGTATCGCCAAGCACCATTAATTGGTACTTTTGTTAGGCTAACACGTTTTGCTGGGGCGGCGCTAAGTCTAGTGCTTTTACCATTTTGGTATTTGCTCGCTACGCAACAAAAATATTTGCCAGATTTCTTAAGTTATATTGGTCCGAAAGACATTGGAGAAATTCCGCTGTTACTACAACTTTTAATGGGCGATATAGGGGTTGAAGTGTTGCGTATGGCAGCAATCCATACGCCAACGCCAATGTCCACTGCCATGGGCTTAGTTGCAGCAATCGTAATTGGACAAGTCGCGATAGATGTGGGTTTGTTTACGCCAGAAGTTGTCCTCTATGTCGCGGTAAGTGCTATTTTCACATTTGCAATCCCGTCTTTTGAGTTGAGCATTACAACAAAAGTGTTCAGGATTATTATCCTTTTAGCAACCGCCTTATTAGGAGCAAGTGGCTTTTTTCTATCCATTGCAGTGCTCTTTTACTATCTTTGTTCGTTAAAACCAATGCGGGTTCCTTATCTATGGCCAGCTGTTCCTTTTTTTCCGCGTGCGATGTTACGTGTTTTGATTAGATTTCCAATGACCGTAGATGAGCCACGACCCTATATAACGCATGCACCAGAACGCAACCGAATGGAATAGAACTTTGCATCTCTTCCCTAGTCTATGATAAAATTCAAGCTAGTAAAGAATTTAGAAAGAGGGAGAGAGCCATTATGCATCTCTATGGAACGCAATCGATCAATAAAAAAGGGCATTTAACAATTGGTGGCGTCGATACAATAGATATGGTCAATACCTATGGTACACCCCTAATTGTCTACGATATTTCACTGTTTCGCGAACGGGCAAAAGCTTTTAAAGAAACGTTTCGTACAGTTGGATTAAAAGCACAAGTTGCTTATGCGAGTAAAGCTTTTTCAACCATTGCCATTTATGAAGTTGCAAAAGAAGAAGGCTTATCATTAGATGTGGTTTCTGGGGGAGAGTTATATACAGCAGTACAAGCAGATTATCCAAGAGCAAAAATTCATTTCCATGGCAATAATAAAAGTCGTGCAGAAATTGAATTTGCATTTGAAGAGAAAATCGGCTGTATTGTGATTGACAATTTTTCGGAAATTAAGCTTGTAAAGGAAATTGCAGAGACACGTCAGCAAAAAATGGATGTGTTAATTCGTGTTACACCTGGTGTAGAAGCACATACGCATGATTATATTACGACGGGTCAAGAAGATTCGAAGTTTGGTTTTGATTTGAAAAACGGACAAACGGACGAAGCTTTTCAACAACTTAAAAGTCATGACTTCATCAACTTACTTGGGATGCATTGTCATATAGGCTCCCAAATATTTGAAACTGCAGCTTTTCGTTTTGCGGCGGAAGTACTTATGGATAAAATGATTGCTTGGCGTAGAGAATCGGGGTTTGTATGTCGCGTCCTAAATTTAGGTGGGGGATTTGGGATTCGTTATACTGAGGCTGATCAACCGCTTGCACCCTCAAAGTATGTTGAAGAAATGGCCTCTATTGTTTTATCGATGACGCGGATGCATAATTATCCTGTGCCAGAGATTTGGATTGAACCTGGAAGATCACTGGTTGGCGATGCAGGCACAACGTTATATACACTCGGTAGTCAGAAAGAAGTTCCAGAAACACGTACATATATCGCAGTAGATGGTGGAATGTCAGATAATATTCGTCCCGCGTTATACGGTGCCGAATATACAGCAGTGACAGCGAATAAAGTAAATGAACCACAAGAGGTACAGGTGACAATTGCGGGGAAATGTTGTGAGTCTGGTGATAAACTCATTGAAGAAGCATTTATCGCCACGCCAGAAGAAGGGGATATTATCGCTACATTTTGTACGGGTGCTTATAGCTATTCGATGTCGAGTAATTACAATCGACTCCCTAGACCAGCAGTTGTCTTTGCTGAAGATGGCCAAGACCAGTTAGTAATCCGTAGGGAAACATACGAAGATATTACGAGACTCGATATCCCGTTACAAAAATCAAAGCGAGGCGAAAAAGTTTGAGGAAGCGTAATTTGTTACTACTCTTTGGAATTCTAATCGTAGCAGCGATTTGGGGTGTGGTATACTGGTTTTATGTTATGCCAGTAATTGACCCAAGGTAACAATTCATGTTGAATAAAAAGCACCATTCATATAAAATGGGATGCAGGATTTATTAGAAAAGAAGGGATCCATATTGATGCTTATACGTTACAAGAAAACATATGAGAAGATTGCAATGGGTCTGCTCTCATACATGCCTGATGAACAAAGTGTGAAAGCGTTGCAAGAGACGATAAATGAATATGAAACGATTGATAGTTGGCAACTTTTTCTTAGGCGGGAAGAGGATGACGTAGTTGGCTTGATCGGGATTCAGCTTTCTGATGAGGCATATACAATTCAGCATCTGTCTGTGAATCCGTCATTCAGAGGAGAAGGAATTGGGATGGAAATGGTGAAGCGAATTCATGAGCTATATCCAGACAAGCGTTGCATAGGAACTGAAGTGACTGCTGCGTTTTTAGAAAAATGTATGATAAGTGAAAAAGAAGGGGCAGATGACTAAAGCAGTCTGCCCTTCTTTTTTTCGTTGCGCAGGTTAATTACCTCTGTTCTATCGCGAAGTAAGTGCTTATGAATAATCGCTTCACTTTCATAGGGGAGAAGCTGCATTTTTGGCGTCAATGCTTCTAAGGATTTTAGAAGATCCAGTGAGGTCACTTTAATTGGAAAAGGAATAAAAGCCTTCCCGTTTTCAATCGCTGCAATCGATTGGTTGATTTTGGTCAAAAGATCTTCGAAATCTAATCCCTCTGTAAACGTTGGGGTTATGTCTGCCATTAGGTTCATCTTTCGTTGTGCTTTTTTTAAGCTACGTACAGCACCTATATCGTTGCCTCTACGCCAGTGATACATAGCAGTAGAAAGAAGAATATACGCTGTGAGCGGATGAGCTTTCGTCCTTTCCGGAAACGTATTCCAGTATTCTTCAAGTACTTCATGACATTCAAAAAAATCTTGGTTGTCATTAAAATAAATAATAAATTTTAAGAAAAGTGGATGGGTTAATGGGTTCATCGTATCATTCCATTCTTTTAAGATAGGTAGGTGGCAAAATTGTCGTACAAAGTAAGGTTGGACGTTTTTGAAGGTCCATTAGATTTATTATTACATTTAATTAACCGTTTGGAAATTGATATATACGATATTCCAATGGCAGAATTAACAGAACAGTACATCGCGCATCTACATGCAATGCGGGTATTGCAACTCGATGAGTTAAGTGAATACCTTGTTTTAGCAGCAACGCTCATTGAAATAAAAAGTAAAATGTTGTTACCAGTTCATGAAGACGAAGCCCTCGGCGACCCCGCAGATTTCGAAATAGAAGAAGATCCACGTGAGGAACTCGTTGCGCGTTTAATCGAATATCGAAAATATAAGGAAGCCGCAGTTAACTTAAAAGCATCTGCAGAAGAGCGATCGGATCATTTTACAAAATTCCCTGGTGATTTGACGCAATTTGGTGAAGTTGTGTCAGTAGGGCATGAAGAAAATTTAAATGTTTTTGATTTAATCGGGGCGTTTCAAAAAATGCTTGATCGAAATAGATTAAGAGCTCCCCTTACAGCTAGTATAGCGAAGACAGAGCGAACTGTCGGCGAAAAAATGGATGAGATTATGAGTAGGCTTGAAAAAAAGGGAGGAACATGCGCGTTTTCAATGTTATTGACTGAGGTGAGTACTGCTGAACTTGTGGTCACTTTTTTATCAGTACTAGAACTAATGTTACGCGGAGATGTCATTGTTGACCAGAGTCATAATTTTGAGCAATTGACGGTATCCTTTAAGAGAGAAGATGAGGTTTATGAAAATGGATGATCGATTAGTAGGAATGATTGAGAGTTTTTTATTTATCGCAGGAGACGAAGGGTTAACGTTAAAACAGTTGATGGTTCTGTCTGAACAAGATGAGGAGATGCTAAAGCGAGCGCTTAAAGCGTTAGAGAGAAATTATGAAGAAACGCCAAGTCGTGGCATAACGTTGACGCTTTACGGAGGAACTTATCGACTGGTAACAAAAGCGGAATTTGCAAATGATATAAAAAGATTGTTAGAAAATCCTACACCCCAAACGATGACGAAAGCTTCACTTGAAGTGCTTGCCATCACTGCTTATAAACAGCCTGTCACGCGTGTTGAAATTGATGACCTTCGCGGTGTTAAATCGGAAGGTCCAATACATACACTAATTTCAAGGGGCTTTATCATGGAAAAAGGTCGTTCAGAGGGGACGGGCCGCGCGACCTTGTTTGGGACGACAGATTTATTTCTCGACCGCTTTGGGCTTGAATCACTAGAGATGCTCCCCCCACTCATGTTGGAAGAAGAAGACGATGACGGAAATACAGATTTATTTATGACGCAATTTCAAGAAGCATTTGCAATTGAAAATGACTGAGGAGGAAACGGTGCTTGAAAAGAACAATCGTCATTGTTCTGTTTGTCTCTTTATTTAGTTTGATAGGTGGGCGAAATGCCGCTGCTGCATCTTCTTCCTGGGCAGTTATTGATGCTGAAACAGGAAGGCTGCTAAAAGGTGCAAACGAAAACGTTCCACTACCTATTGCAAGCTTAACGAAAATCTGGACAGCATTTACGCTATTGGAAAGCAATGCGCCACTCGGAATTACAACCATTTCATCAGCAGCAGCTTCAGCAGAAGGCTCGTCTATCTATTTGGAACAGGGCATGTCTGCTGACGTTGAAGGCCTGTTATACGGGCTTATGCTACGTTCTGGGAATGATGCCGCCTACGCCCTTGCAGAACATGCTGGAGGCTCAGTGGAGGGTTTTACGGATTTGATGAATGAAACAGCCTTATACTATGGTTTAAAAGATACTTTCTTTACAAATCCATCTGGTCTTCATGATGAGCAACATTTATCCACAGCTTATGAAACGGCATTAATGTTGCGTTATGCAATGCTGAACAAGAAGTTCAGGGAGGTTTCATCAGCAGTCAATTACACGTATGAAATGAATGGAAAAACAGCTCATTGGCAAAATAAGCATCGCTTAGTGCGTTCGAATGAGTTTGCAGTGGCAGGAAAAACAGGGTTCACCAAAGCTGCTGGTCGAACGCTTGCGACTTATTTTGAAAAAGAAAACAAAAAGATTATTGTCGTTACTTTAAATGATGGCAACGATTGGAACACGCATCGTCAATTAGCTGAAGAAACGTTTGCAACATACGATTTGAAAACAGTAGCTAAAAAAGGAAATTATCGTATTTTACCAGGTATAGAAGGACGATTAAAAAAGCCCATACACGTACTGCTAAAAAAAGGCGAGCATAAAAACCTTTCTCATATCGTGCGGATCCCTCGAACTGAAGCGAAGAAAAGCATAGGCGGTTGGACGGTTTATTACGAAGATCACCCATTGTTAACAGCAGAAATTTCTTTGACAGAAAAGTAAGGAATGGTCATATGAAGTAAGGGGCGGTTTAAAAGTTGTCTTGGTGTATATCGTTAATAACCACTATGTAATTCTGCTTGAAATAAGGCGAAAATATGACAAAATTAAGAAGTCTGCTTGAATATAGGCCAGACTTCTTTTAATTTTGCCCAAAGTGTGACATAATTTTCACAGTATGTAGGACGGAGTGTTTATATGGAAAGATTACAAAAAGTTATGGCCCAAGCGGGTGTGGCTTCTAGAAGAAAGTCAGAAGAACTAATCGTTGCAGGGAAAGTAAAAGTGAATGGTGTCGTCACAACAGAACTTGGTACACGTGTTTCAACGACTGACAGAGTAGAGGTTGAAGGTGTACAACTAGTGAAGGAACAAAATGTTTACTACCTTTTATATAAACCAAAAGGTGTGATTTCCACTGCCAATGATGAAAAAGGAAGAAAAACTGTCGTCGACTTTTTCCCAGAGATCGCGGAAAGAATTTATCCAGTTGGACGTTTAGATTATGATACTTCAGGGATAATTTTGATGACAAACGATGGTGATTTCTCTTATTTAATGACACATCCAAAATTTGAAATTAAAAAAAGATATATTGCAAAGGTTAAAGGTATACCAAGACGTGAAGATTTACGTAAGCTCGAGCGCGGTATTGAACTTGAAGATGGCATGACTGCTCCTGCGAATGTAAAAACTCAATCTGTCGATAAAAAAACAATGACTTCAATTATTGAAATTACGATTCATGAAGGAAAAAACCGACAAGTTCGACGTATGTTCGATGCAATTGAGTGTCCAGTTTTAAACCTTAAACGCGAAGAGTTTGCGAATTTAACAACACGCGGCTTAAATGCGGGAGAAGCACGACAGTTAACGGTCCATGAAATTAAACAATTACGTGTTCTAGCTGAAACTGGAAAGTTAGGCTAATCGGGAATCATCGTCTTATTATAGAAATAAAAAAGAAGAAGGAGGGTAAGAGAATGTCAAAAGCAAATCAGTTGGCAAAGAAGAAGAAAAATCGTCTTGTCATTAGAACGATTGTCTTACTCTTACTTTTGGCGGCTGTTATATTTACAATTACAACAAAAAACAATGAAAAAGTACTAAAGGCTGGCGATAAAGCACCTGATTTTGAACTAATTGATTTAGAAGGAAACAAGCATCGTCTTTCTGATTATGAAGGACAAGGTGTGTTTCTTAATTTTTGGGGTTCTTGGTGTGTACCTTGTAAAACAGAAATGCCATTTATGGAAAGCCAATCAAAAGAATTTGAAGGAAAAGGCGTACATATTTTAGCATTGAATATTAAAGATACGAAGTTGAAAGCAGAAACGTTTAGAGACCAGTATAACTTAACGTTTCCGATTGCGAGAGACATTGACGAAAGTGTAAGACGTGCTTATAACGTTCTTCCTTTACCGACAACGATACTAATTAACAAAGATGGCATTATTGAAAAAATTATACCGACGGGGATGGATGAAGAACAAATCCGATTAGAAATGGAAAGCATTCAACCTAAGTAAGGAGTTTAAATAAAATGAGCAAAATCAAATGCCAGTGCGGTCATGAAAATCCATATGGCACAGTGCTTTGTGAGCAATGTGGTAGACCACAAACTGAAGAAGCAAAAAAAAGTGAAACAGTGGACATGCGCTATGAAGGTTCAGCACGAAGATCACAGACGTATAAAAAATCCATTGTCGATAAAATATGGAACTTCTTTTCAAGTGTTAAAATAGGGATTAGTATTATCGTTGCAGTACTTGTAACTTCTGCAATTGGTACATTGTTTCCACAGAAATTGTTCGTACCCGCTACAACAGAGGTGGACATCGCTGCGTATTATGAAAGGTTATATGGTTTTGTTGGTGTTATTTATTATAAGCTAGGTTTTCATGATATGTATAATAGTTGGTGGTTTATTACGCTAGTGGGAATGCTTGGCACGTCAATTATTATTGCAAGTGTAGACAGAGTGATACCGCTTTATAAATCACTTAAACAACAGCGAACGAAGCGTCACCCATCGTTTATGAAAAGACAACGTGTTTACGGGATAGGTGATGTTGAAAATTCGGACGAGACGTTAGATAAATCAGCAGAAAAGCTGAAAGAATTGAATTACAACGTCAAAATTGAAGACGGTGCTATTTTAGCAGAGAAAAATCGTTTTGCTAGATGGGGTCCGTATGTTAACCACACAGGTTTAATTATTTTTTTAGGTGCAATTTTACTGCGTGGTATACCAGGTTTTTATGTAGATGACACACTTTGGCTCAGAGAGGGCGAAACGCTTGAAATTCCCGGGGCGCCTGGTTATTTACTTGAAAATAAAGGGTTTACACTAGAAAGTTATTCCGAAGAAGATGATGAAATTTTTAGTGAAGCGATTGAACGCGTTGGAATGATTCCGAAAAACTTCCAAACAGATGTCGCACTTTATAAAAAGTCTGAAGACGGTGTTCCAGGACAAACAGACAATATCCAACTTGAAAGAGAGTATTCAATTGTCGTGAATAAACCGCTAACATTCGACGGTTATAGTGTTTTTCAAATGGATTATCGAGATGAATTAAAAGCGTTAAATTTCCAATTGACGGATAAGAAAGCGGAGTCCTCTTTAGGGGAGTTTAGCATCGATTTAATGGATCCTGAACGTCTCTATGATTTAGGGAATGGTGTTACAGTAGAATTAAAGGATTACTATCCTGATTATGATGGTTTTGTTAACGGTGAACCAACTTCGAAATCACCGCAACCAAATAATCCAGCATTTATCTTTAAAATGACAACACCTGAGAAACCTAAAGGTGAAATTAGTTTTGTTGCCATTCGTCAAACGTTAGAGGCGGATGAAAACAATTATAAAGTAAACTTTATTAGTGCAGACACGCGGAATATATCTGGCCTTACAATCCGTAAAGATCGTACGATGTACTTGCTGCTCTTAGGCGGAATTGTCTTTATGATTGGCGTCACAATGGGGTCCTATTGGAATCACCGTAGAATTTGGATTCAAAAAGGTGA
>JARIDM010000071.1 GCA_029263945.1 Sporosarcina sp. | reverse complement strand
TGCACAAGGTTCCGGTACGTCTATTCAAGAGGTCAACAGACTGCTGAAGCAATTTAATGAAATGAAAAAGATGGTAAAACAAATGTCAGGCATGACATCAAAAGGAAAAAAAGGGATGAAAATGCCTGGATTAGACTCTTTTTTTAGATGAAAAAAGGGCAGTAAAAAAAGAATTTTAAGGTGTTAAGAGAAAACCCTTTACAAACAATGAAAAGCTTGGTATCATTCATTCTTGTGTAAAACTATTCGGAGGTGCAATAAAATATGTCAGTTAAAATTCGTCTTAAACGTATGGGAGCAAAGAAAACTCCTTTCTATCGTATTGTAGTCGCGGACTCTCGTTCGCCACGTGATGGTCGTCAAATCGAAACAGTTGGAACTTTTAATCCTTTAACAAAACCAGCTGAATTGAAAATTGATGAAGAACTAGCGCTTAAATGGCTTCATAATGGTGCTCAACCTTCTGATACAGTTCGTAACCTGTTCTCAGACCAAGGCATCATGGAGAAATTCCATAACGCTAAACACGCTAAATAAAACGATTTGCAATCTGTGGGGTTTTTACCCCACTGGTTGTCCGTTTTTCAAGCCTGCATTCACGGGCAGTTAATCCCACGGTCAGTTTTGATGCTAACCACAGATGGGGCTTGCTGCCCGTTAATGCAAGGTAATCAGGAGGGGTGTACATGAAGCAGCTGATTGAAACGATTGTAAAACCGTTGGTCGATCGCCCCGATGACGTTCGGGTGGAGATGGATGAGCAGGAGAGCCGCGTAACGTATAAGCTGATGGTAAATGCCGAGGATATGGGCAAAGTTATCGGAAAGCAAGGACGTGTTGCAAAAGCAATCCGTACGATTGTTTATTCGGCGGCGGGTAGTCACCATAGCAAAAGGGTCTATGTAGATATCGTAGACTAAGACAGTGATGATCGTGTAAAAAGGGAGGAGCTTATGTTCCTTCTTTTTTTATTTGAATAATCGTTTAATGAGGAGCGTGTTTAGAATGAATTGGTATAACGTTGGAAAAGTTGTCAATACACATGGGATATGGGGAGAGGTGCGTGTCATCTCTCAAACTGATTTCCCAGAAGAAAGATTCGCTGTCGGAAGTGTGTTGGGATTGTTTATGCCGAAGAGCACAACGCCAATTATGCTTACGGTTGCAAGTCACCGTATCCACAAAAACTTTAATTTATTAACATTTGAAAATCATTCAATGCTTAAAGAGGTCGAAGGGTACCGAGAGGGTATGTTAAAAGTATCGGAAGACAAACTTGGAGAATTAGATGAACATGAATTTTATTATCATGAAATCGTTGGCTGTACAGTTGTGACAACAGAAGGAACGGAAATAGGTGTGGTCACAGAGATTCTTGAAACGGGTGCAAATGATGTATGGACGGTAACGCCTAAAGAAGGAAAGCCACATTATATTCCATACATCGAAGAGGTTGTTAAAGAAATTGATGTTGAACGTAAAGAAATTGTCATTGATCCGATGGAAGGATTGCTTTCGTGATGAAAATCGATATACTTTCTTTATTTCCAGAAATGTTTGAAGGTGTGTTACATTCGTCGATGATGAAAAAGGCACAAGAAAATGATGCAGTTACATTTTCCGTCACTAATTTTCGTGACTTCTCGGAAAATAAGCATCGAAAAGTAGATGATTATCCATATGGTGGGGGCGCTGGAATGGTGTTAACGCCGCAGCCGCTCTTTTCGGCTGTTGAGGCAGTCACAAAAGACACGGATACGTCGCCGCGTGTGATTCTAATGTGTCCTCAAGGGGAGCGTTTCACGCAGCAGAAGGCGGAAGAACTTGCTGGGGAAGAACATCTCATTTTCATTTGTGGCCATTACGAAGGCTATGACGAACGTATTCGACAAGAATTAGTAACGGACGAACTTTCACTTGGTGATTTTGTCTTAACCGGTGGAGAAATTGCCTCAATGGCGATTGTAGATAGTGTGGTTAGACTGTTGCCTGAAGTTCTTGGGAATGCAGCGTCCCCTGTCTTGGATTCATTTTCTACAGGCTTATTAGAACACCCGCACTATACACGACCAGCAGACTTTAACGGTTTAAAAGTGCCAGATGTTTTACTTTCAGGTAATCATGCAAAAATCGATCAATGGCGTGAGGCAGAATCTTTACATCGTACGTATGAAAGAAGAAAAGATTTACTGGAAACTGCGTCGCTAACACCGTATCAGCAAAATCTGTTAGCGGCGTTGGAAAAAGAAGAAAAGCGTTAAAAGGTTTTCTTAAATAAGTTAAATTAACATTAAATCTATTGCAAGTTGAAAAAAGATATGATAATGTTTATGATGTACTTCTATGAGAAGTACATACTGACTGATGTTCCGCTGCAAAGTTTCATGTGCAAGAACATCTGCGGAGAAGGAGAGAATACAATGCAAAATTTAATTGCAGAAATCACAAAAGATCAGCTTCGTTCTGATCTACCACAATTCCGTCCGGGAGACACTGTTCGTTTGCACGTAAGAATTGTTGAAGGAACGCGCGAGCGTATCCAAATTTTTGAAGGTGTTGTTATCAAACGTCGTGGTGGAGGAATTAGTGAAACATTCACTGTTCGTAAAATCTCTAACGGTGTTGGTGTTGAACGTACATTCCCTGTACACACACCAAAAATCGAAAAAATTGACGTTGTTCGTCGCGGTAAAGTACGTCGTGCGAAATTGTACTACCTACGCAGCCTACGCGGAAGAGCAGCACGTATCAAAGAAATTCGTTAATTACAAAACAGATTCAGGAGGCCACTTATATGGCCTCCTTTCTTTTTGCCTTGCATATGAATAGAATGTTATAATAGATGAACGAAATACGGGAGGCTTATCGAATGACAGAGAAAAAGAAAAAAAACGAAACATGGGAATGGATAAAAGCGTTGTTAATTGCTTTTGGATTAGCTGCAATCATTCGCATCTTTTTATTTACACCAATTGTCGTGGATGGTGTTTCTATGATGCCGACCTTAGCGGACGGAGACAAAATGATTGTGAATAAAATAGGCTATTCAATTGGTAAACCAGAACGTTTTGACATTGTTGTTTTTCATGCGCCAGAACAGAAAGACTATATAAAGCGCATCATTGGACTCCCGGGTGATGAGGTAGAATACCGTGATGATATTTTATATATAAACGGAGAAGTGGTCGAAGAGCCATATCTGGATGACCATAAAGCGGAAGTGGCCGCTACAGACGGCGCACCCTTAACGGAAGACTTCACACTAGAGGAAAAAACAGAGATGTCTGTTGTGCCAGAAGGACACGTTTTTGTACTTGGTGATAATCGTCGTAAAAGTAAAGATTCCCGCTATATTGGTACGGTTTCAACCGATGAAATTATCGGAAATACAAACTTAGTCTTTTGGCCAATTAAAGATTTTGGGTTTGTGAAATGAAAGAGGACGTGAGTAATATGACAATTCAATGGTTTCCTGGACATATGGCCAAAGCACGTCGTGAAGTAACTGAAAAATTGAAGCTCGTTGACATTGTATTTGAGTTAATTGACGCAAGACTACCGCTATCTAGTAGGAATCCAATGATTGACGGTGTCATTCATCAAAAGCCGAGATTGCTTATTTTGAACAAAGCTGACCTTGCTGATAAACAAGAAACAACAAAATGGATTCAATATTTTAAAACGCAAGGCATAGAAGCGATTGCAATCGATTCGTTCAATGGACAAGGCTTACCTGCAGTAACGAAGAAAGCAAAAGAAATACTTGCGCCTAAAAGAGAACGAATGAAACAGCGTGGGATTCGACCAGGTGCAATTCGCGCAATGATTGTAGGGATTCCGAACGTCGGAAAATCGACCCTCATTAATCGTTTGGCCAAAAAGAATGTGGCGAAAACGGGGAATACACCAGGAGTTACAAGGGCTCAGCAATGGATCAAATACGGCAAAGAACTTGAGCTTTTGGATACGCCAGGAATTCTTTGGCCAAAATTTGAGGACAAGGAAGCGGGATATAAACTAGCGCTTACAGGAGCCATCAAAGATACCTTGTTGAATATGGATGACTTGGCGCTTTATGGCCTGCGTTTTTTAGAAAAACATTATCCGAATCGACTTTATGAAAGATATGAACTCACAACCGTTGGGTCAAATCCAGATGAAATCATTAGCTTATTTGCTCATATTGGAAAACATCGAAACGCTTTAACAACCGGCGGAGAAATTGATTATGACAAGGTTTCTGAAATTGTCGTTCGTGACATTCGTAGCGAACTGCTTGGTACGCTTACATTTGATTTTACAGAAGAAGTGCTAGAGGACTAATGGGCCGTCGCCAACGCGTCAAAACGTTGTGGCGATTGGTCTTTTTTTATTGTTCGCAAGAAACAGAAACGATTTACCAATCAATAATGGACGTAAATTACCGATAATACAAATATGAAGTGAAACAGTGAAGGTGATAGCATGCAAACGATAAAAGACATTGAAGAAGAACTACGCTTAATAGAAGAACCCACTTCTTGGTTAGCTGAATTAGAAGAAGATCCTCGAGCGGGTGTTAAAAAAGCACTTGCGCGTTGGGCGCGTCGATATGATAAGAAACAAGCTAAAATAGAAGCTTATCAACAGAAAAAAGCATTCGATGCCTCATATGAGCCATTTCAAAATGCCCTTGTCGCAGGTGTAGATGAAGCGGGGAGAGGACCGTTAGCTGGTCCAGTCGTATCTGCGGTCGTTATTTTACCAGAAGACACCAACACATTAATTGGACTAGACGATTCAAAAGCGCTATCTAAAGAAGCACGTGCGCAATTAGCGGAAAAAGTTCGCGAAGTGGCCATCGCTTATGCAGTTGATATACAATCTGCCGAGGTAATCGATGAAGTGAACATATACGCTGCGACTAAACGATCAATGGAAAATGCGGTTAATGCACTTTCTGTAAAACCAGATTTTGTGATTACGGATGCGATGCCTCTGAATATTAATTGTTTAACGGCCGCTGTCATTAAAGCAGATGCACAGAGTCTTGCGGTAGCCGCTGCCTCGATACTTGCCAAAACAACACGGGACGACCTGATGGAAAAGGTACACGAGGAATTCCCGATGTATAACTTTGCACAAAATGCGGGATACGGTACGGCTGAACATTTAGCGGTTTTACAATCGCATGGCCCTTGCATTCATCACCGTAAAACATTCGAACCAATTAAAACACTTATTAATAATCATGATAAACAGTTTAATTAGTAAGGAAAGGAGAGGGAATCAGTGACAGTACCTTTAATGTCTTCTGTCGGCGCGCCAACTGCTGCGAGCTCGAATCAAAGTAATGCCCTTGTTTTAAAAGAGGGACAAATGGTCCATGGTCAAATTAAACAACTGTTTCCTGGTCAGACGGCTGAAGTACAAATTGGCAACCAAAAAATGATTGCTAAATTAGAAGTACCTATGAAAGCTGGAGACTCATACTACTTTCAAGTAAGTGGCGTTAAACCAGAATTACAACTAAAAATTATTTCAGGACCTACGGGCGCATCAGAAAGCCAAAACAATCAAATGAACCGACTGATGGAAGCGATGCAACTCCCGAAAACGGCTGAGATGAAAGAGTTACTCACGTTCGTGATGAATCATAAAATACCGATGACAAGGGAAGGTTTACTACAAGCAGAAACGCTATTACAAAATGTACCTGCAAGTATGCGCGGAGAGGCACTGTTAGCCCTTCAAAAAATGGCGGAATTGAAGCTGCCATTTACGGAAGCCTCTATGCGCGCGATTATAGGGGTGCAGAGCAAAGAAGGTTTACACGATATTACCGCCGCGCTTCGCAATCTTTTAATGAACGATGCGACCGTAACCCCGTCAACGAAAGATGCGATCCTATCAACGCTAAATAATGTAGCAAAGCCATTGACACAAGCAACAGGAAATGCTGTCCTTGCACAAGTGGTTGCCACACTGTTAGACAGCGCACAAAGTGCAGAAACACGATTTGCAACTGTACAATTACTGAAAAGTGCTGGGATATTACCACCTCAAACATCTTTAGCAAACTTACCACAAATATTGGCGTCACTTATGACAGCACAAGGGAGTCAGCAGCAAGAAGGAACACCTTCACTCGTTGTATCCCAAGGACAACTATCAGCGACAGCGACGCCCGTTCAACAATTAGAAGCGTTAAAAGCGATAATACAAGCACAAACTGGGCTTTCAACGAGTCAAAAAGAAGCCCTTTTATCAAACGTGAATCGCTTAATTGCTTCACCACCATCCGGAGAAAATGCGACAAGAATTGTACAAGAAATTACGCAAAATCTTATTAAAATGACTGCAGAAAATACACTTGCAGATCCCTTTAGAGGCACAAGTGATGGGCTTAAAAGTCAACTGATGACGTTGTTAGGTCAAGGAGGGCAAAGTGCTGCTAACGCAACGACTGTTGAAGGGAACTTAGCGACGCTTCTTCAGCGTGCGGAAAGCTCTGAGCATCAAGCCATACAACGGGCGGTACAGTTGGCTGAAGCATCAGTCGCTACAGCAATTGACGGGAAGGCTGTGAAAGAAGCCATTCAAACCATTTTTCGTTCGCTTGGTGTTAATTACGAGTCGATGTTACTTGGTAGAAATGCTGACGTTGGCCGCATTGCAGAATCGTTAAAACCACAACTACTTGCGTTAATACAAGATCCTAACGTCTCGGCAGCTGTTCGTGAAAGTGCGGAACAATTTGTCGGTAGAATGAATGGCCCTTTGCTTACTTCGGGTGAAAATGGTGTACAACATCAACTCGTGATGCAAGTGCCGCTAGAGTTTTTTGGCAAGCGAATTGATGCGACGTTGGAGTGGAACGGTCGCATGAAAGAAGATGGGAAAATCGATGCTGATTTTGCGCGAATTCTCTTTTATTTAGACCTTCATTCACTCGATAAAACCGTTCTTGATATGCAAGTGCAAAATCGTGTGGTAACGGTCACTGTATTCAACGCCAACCCAAAGCTTCAAGCAATTGGCGAACCCATTCAGGGGCGATTAAAGACCGGATTAGAATCAATAGGTTACAAACTTTCAGGCGTCTTTTTTAAAGATTTTCAAGCTGAAACGCCAAAAGGAAAACCGCAAATCAAAGAAAATTTTGTGGATAGTCAAGGAGTTGACTTTAGAATATGAGCGAAGATAAAAACAAGCGCAAAGAGGCCATTGCGCTTTCTTATGATCCAGAAGTATCGGATGCGCCTAGGGTAATTGCGAAAGGTAAAGGGAAAATCGCTGAAAACATTTTAGAAAAAGCAAAAGAATATGATATTCCTGTTCAACAAGATCCGAGTTTACTAGAAATTCTAGGTCAACTAAATATAGACGAATCAATTCCAGAAGAGCTTTATAAGGCAGTATCAGAAGTATTTGCCTATATTTATCATGTAGACAGAGAGCACGGCTTACAAAAAGGTCGTAAATGATAGAATTGTAGAGAAAATTAGAAAAGTTAACAGTCATATGTGGACATTCTTTGACAAATTTACTACAATAGATAAGGCAGTAAATTAAAAGAGTTACAAGTTCGATTGGAGGATTTTAGATGAATATCCATGAATATCAAGGAAAACAGCTTTTACGTGATTACGGTGTAGCTGTATCAACAGGCATCGTTGCTTTTTCTCCAGAAGAAGCAGTTAAAGCAGCAAAACAACTTACAACAGAAGTATATGTTGTAAAGGCACAAATCCACGCAGGTGGCCGCGGTAAAGCGGGCGGCGTTAAGATTGCAAAAAATCTTGACGAAGTACGTGCTTATGCAAAAGAATTACTTGGTAAGATTCTCGTAACTGAGCAAACTGGTCCAGAAGGAAAAGAAGTAAAGCGCTTACTTATTGAAGAAGGCTCTAATATTGAAAAAGAGTATTATGTCGGACTCGTACTAGATAGTGCAACAGACCGTGTAACACTCATGGGTTCTGAAGAAGGCGGCGTAGATATTGAAGCGGTTGCTGAAGCAACGCCAGAGAAGATTTTTAAAGAAGTAATTGACCCAGTTGTTGGCTTAACAGGATTCCAAGCACGTCGAATGGCGTTCAATATGAATATTCCAAAACACCTTGTCAATAAGGCAGTTAAATTCATGGCTGGTCTTTATCAAGTCTTTGTTGAAAAAGATGCATCAACTGTAGAAATAAACCCGTTAGTTGTAACGGCAGAAGATGATATTCTAGCACTAGATGCGAAGTTTAACTTCGATGAAAGCGCATTATATCGTCATAAAGACATTGTGGAACTTCGTGACTTTGACGAAGAGGATCCAAAAGAAATTGAAGCATCAAAATATGACCTAAGCTATATTTCACTAGACGGCAATATTGGCTGTATGGTTAACGGTGCAGGCCTTGCGATGGCAACGATGGATACGATTAATTACTACGGCGGATCTCCCGCAAACTTCCTTGATGTTGGGGGCGGTGCAACAGCTGAGAAGGTAACAGAAGCATTTAAAATTATTCTCTCAGATGAAGCTGTTAAAGGCATCTTTGTCAACATTTTCGGTGGTATTATGAAGTGTGATGTCATTGCAGAAGGTGTCATTACTGCTGCGAAAGAAGTCGGTCTTCAAGTGCCGCTTGTTGTACGATTAGAAGGAACAAACGTAGACAAAGGGAAAGCTTTACTGAACGAATCTGGACTTAATATCATCGCTGCAGGCTCAATGGCAGACGGTGCACAAAAGATTGTTGAACTCGTAGGCTAAGAAAGGCAGGGACAAACATGAGTATTTATATTAATAAGGATACAAAAGTTCTCGTACAAGGAATTACAGGATCTACAGCACTTTTCCACACGAAGGAAATGCTTGACTATGGAACAAATATCGTAGCAGGTGTAACACCAGGTAGAGGTGGAGAAAAGGCTGAAGGCGTTCCTGTTTTCAATACAGTTGTAGAAGCAGTAAAAGAAACTGGCGCTAATGTCTCTGTTATTTATGTTCCTGCTCCGTTCGCAGCAGATGCGATTATGGAAGCAGTCGATGCAGAGTTAGATATGGCCATCTGTATTACAGAGCATATTCCGATTTTAGATATGGTTAAAGTGAAACGTTATATGGAAGGCAAGAAAACACGTCTTGTCGGACCAAACTGCCCAGGTGTCATTACTTCTGACGAATGTAAGATTGGGATTATGCCAGGGTATATTCATACAAAAGGTCATGTAGGTGTCGTTTCACGTTCAGGTACATTGACGTATGAAGCAGTTCATCAGTTAAGTCAAGCAGGTATCGGTCAAACGACAGCTGTTGGAATTGGCGGAGACCCAGTTAACGGGACAAACTTTATCGACGTATTGAAGGAATTCAATGCAGATCCTGAAACTTATGCGGTTGTCATGATTGGTGAAATCGGCGGAACAGCTGAAGAAGAAGCCGCTCAATGGATTAAAGAGAACATGACGAAGCCAGTTGTAGGCTTTATTGGTGGACAAACTGCACCAGAAGGCAAGCGTATGGGTCATGCTGGAGCGATCATTTCAGGTGGTAAAGGAACGGCTGCAGACAAGATAAAAGCGCTGAATGCTGCTGGTGTTGAAACTGCAGATACACCCTCTGTTATTGGTGAAACTTTAATTAAAGTAATCAAAGAAAAAGGCCTTTACGAAAAATGTAAAACGCATTAAAATCACTTGTACAGCGTATGTAAAATACGCTGTACTTTTTTAAAAATAAGGAGGTTTGCATGTGCAATTAACAGCGGTAGAAAAACGTTTACTAGCGTTGCACTATTATTTTCCAGTTCCAAAGCATCGCTTGCATTTTTTACTATCAGAAGATCCAGAACTTGTTCACTTTACAGAATATCCACCGGTAAAACTCGCACAGGTATTGAACACAACAACTGAAAAAGCAAGAAAGTTACAAACGAATTTGATTGAGCGTTCATCCACCCCATTTGAACAGCTGTACAACCAGCACTCAATTACCCCCATCCCATTTACCCACGCATTATATCCTGATCATTTACGCAAGTTATTTGATCCGCCTACTGTTTTGTATGCCAAAGGTGACCCGCTGTTACTCACAGAAAAGAGAAAAGTTGCGATTATTGGGTCTAGGAAAGCAACGCATTATTCTAAAGAAGTTCTTTCGTTAATTGTGCCCCCTTTAGTGGAAAATGATGTTGTCATTGTCTCGGGCCTAGCAAAAGGTGCAGATACGTTGGCACATCAAGCAACAATTGCTTACGGTGGAAAAACAATTGCGGTACTCGGTCATGGTTTGTTTCACCTCTATCCAAAAGAAAATGCTGGGATTCGCGATGAAATCGCTCGAAACCACTTGCTTTTAACGGAGTATCCACCTTACGTCAGACCTGAAAGATGGACGTTTCCGATGAGGAATCGTATTATTAGCGGACTATCAGATGCAGTAATTGTCACTGAAGCTGCGCGGAAAAGTGGTACAATGAGCACAATCGAGCATGCGTTGGAAAACGGAAAAAGTATTTATGCAGTTCCTGGTGCTGTAACATCGACACTTTCAGAAGGTCCGAATAAACTCATCGATGAAGGGGCTCAACCCCTGTGGAATGGGTTTCAAATTATCGGTTCCTTCATTAAATGATTGAATTTTTTTGAAGAAATTATTAACAAAGTTTGCTTTTTCTTTGAAACTGTTATACATTTTGCATCAGATATTCTTTTTGAGGATTAACGTCAAACCTCTATTGAAGGAGGCAAAATGTAATGGCAGATTATTTAGTAATTGTAGAGTCTCCAGCAAAAGCGAAGACAATCGAACGCTATCTGGGGAAGAAATATATCGTGCGTGCATCACTTGGACATTTACGGGATCTTCCGAAAAGTCAAATGGGTGTGGACACTGAAAATGACTATGAACCAAAATACATTACAATCCGGGGTAAAGGCCCAATACTACAAGAATTAAAAAAAGAAGCAAAAAAAGTAAAAAAAGTTTTTCTCGCGGCTGACCCCGACAGAGAAGGGGAAGCAATTGCTTGGCATTTAGCATCCCAGCTCGGTGTAGACATCGAATCTAATTGTCGCGTCGTGTTTAACGAGATTACAAAAGAAGCGATTAAAGAATCATTTAAAAATCCACGTCCAGTGGATATGGACCTTGTAGATTCCCAACAAGCAAGAAGGATCCTTGACCGTTTGGTTGGCTATAACATTAGTCCGATTCTCTGGAAAAAGGTGAAAAAAGGGCTATCTGCAGGACGGGTACAATCGGTGGCGCTTCGGCTGATCATCGATCGTGAAAATGAAATCAACGCTTTTGAACCAGAAGAATATTGGAGCATTGGGGCCAATTTTAAAAAAGGTAAATCAGAATTCGAAGCCGTATACTACGGAACTGAGAAGAAGAAAATGGCGCTATCAAACAAAGAAGAAGTAGATAAAGTTCTTGCAAGTTTAAAAGGGGACCACTTCGATATTGTAGATGTCGTCAAAAGAGAGCGCAAAAGAAATCCAGCAGTACCGTTTACAACTTCTTCACTACAACAAGAAGCTGCACGTAAATTGAACTTCCGCGCAAGAAAGACAATGATGGTTGCCCAGCAACTCTATGAAGGAATTAACATAGGTAAACAAGGTAGTGTCGGACTCATTACGTACATGAGAACAGATTCGACGAGAATTGCAGACAGTGCGATTGAAGAATCTAGGACTTTTATAGAAGATACTTATGGAAAAGAATTTTTATCAACAAAAAAAGTTGAAGCTAAAAAGAATGCAAAAACACAGGATGCGCATGAAGCAGTTCGACCTTCATCAGTGATGCGTCCACCTGCTGCAATGAAAGCTTATTTAACACGTGACCAGTTCCGCTTGTATAAGCTCATTTGGGAACGCCTCGTCGCCAGTCAGATGGCACCAGCGATATTAGATACTGTGCGCGTAGACTTGCTCAACAATGATGTACGTTTTAGAGCAAATGGTTCACAGGTGAAATTCGAGGGTTTTATGAAAGTCTATGTCGAAGGTGACGATGATAAAAAAGAAGAGAAAGATAAGATTCTTCCACCACTTGAAAAAGGGGAAGAAATTAAATACAAAGAGATTGATCCTAAGCAGCATTTCACGCAGCCCCCTCCAAGATATACAGAGGCACGCCTCGTTGGAACGCTAGAAGATTTAGGCATCGGTCGTCCGTCGACATTTGCGCCAACGCTTGATACGATTCAAAGAAGAGGCTATGTAACGTTGGATGCGAAACGGTTCATCCCAACAGAATTAGGCGGCATTGTGCACAGTGCGGTAAATGAATTCTTTCCAGACATTATCGATGTGGAATTCACAGCTCATATGGAAAGAGAGCTAGATGAAGTTGAAGAAGGTAATAAAAAATGGCGGAAAGTTATTGACGACTTTTTTGTTGACTTCGAGAAGCATGTAGAATTTGCGGATGCTGAAATGGAAAAAATTGAAATAAAAGATGAACCAGCTGGTGAAGATTGTGAAAAGTGCGGACAACCTATGGTATATAAGCTAGGGCGTTATGGTAAGTTTATGGCATGCTCTGGATTCCCAGATTGTCGAAATACGAAAGCAATTATGAAACCAATTGGTGTAACTTGTCCGACATGTAAAGAAGGACAAGTCGTCGAAAGAAAAAGCAAGAAAAGAAGAATTTTTTATGGTTGTGACCAGTATCCTGAGTGTGAATATGTATCTTGGGATAAGCCAGTTGCTAGACCGTGTCCAAAATGTGACAACACATTGGTTGAGAAGAAATCGAAAAAAGGCGTACGTATAGAGTGTACAGAGTGCGAGTATAAAGAAGACATACAGTAGTGAACCATTTATAAATGGGGGGCTCCGGCTCCTCTTTTTTGTGCGGAAAGAAGTATAGTAAGAAAAAAGGTTAATTTCAGTGCAATTATGTTGCTGTTCGCTAGTTGTTTATTGTATAGTATGTTGTGGACGACTTCGGAATATAGAAACTAATCAGCGTTTTGGGAAAATTGCTAAAAGTCTTTTATAACAACTATGCATAGAGTCCTTAATCCTAAGGGGTCTATTTATTTTCAATTGCATCATGATCTTGTTGGTAAACTCAATGCTTTTTTATTGGGAGTGAGTACGATGATAATCGCACCTTCGAAAGTTCGCGATGAATACCTTACGTACATTAAATTAGAACGTAACTATTCATCCTATACTTCTGCAGAATATGCAACAGACTTAGATGAATTTCTATCATTTTTAAAAATTGAAGGAATTGAAGATTTGAATGAAGTGACGTATCCAGATGCTCGACTTTATGTAACGAACTTGTATGATAAAGAATTAGCGCGGACAACCATTTCTAGAAAAATTTCTTGTATTCGTTCTTTTTTCAAATTTGCAAATTCAAGATATGATGTAAACGACAATGCATTTAGATCTCTCCATCATCCGAAGAAACAAGAGAAGTTACCTGCTTTTTTTTACGAGAAGGAAATGGAACTTTTATTTGCTTCATGCGAAGGAATGGATCCAAAATCGTTACGCGATAAGGCTATACTGGAAATGCTCTATGCAACTGGCGTTCGAGTGAGTGAGTTGACCTCAATACAAACGATTGATATTGATCAGTATTTAGGAATTGTCCTTGTGATGGGGAAGGGAAGAAAAGAACGTTATATCCCATTCGGAAGTTTTGCAGGAGAAGCAATTTCTGCGTATATGGAAATGAGTCGCCCTAAACTAATGAAGAACAAGAATCACGACTATTTGTTTGTGAACTTGCGTGGGGATCCTTTAACTGCGAGAGGTGTTCAACACATTTTAACGTCGGTTATGGAACGCGCCTCCCTTCATTCGAAAATCTATCCGCATATGATTCGTCATACGTTTGCAACCCACCTCTTAGCAAATGGTGCAGATATGCGGTCGGTTCAAGAGCTTTTAGGACATACGCATCTGTCTTCAACTCAAGTATATACACATATAACGAAAGAACATTTACGAAAAACATATATGAATACTCACCCAAGAGCATAGTAGGAGGAGAGTTTTATGGAATTCCATGCAACGACTATTTTTGCGGTTCAACACAAAGGTCAGTGTGCAATGTCTGGAGATGGCCAGGTGACAGTTGGAAATGCGGTTGTCATGAAAAATACAGCAAGAAAAGTCCGGAGAATATTTAACGGAAAAGTACTTGCTGGATTTGCTGGATCTGTCGCAGATGCATTCACTTTGTTTGATCTCTTTGAAGATAAGTTAACCGAATATAACGGGAACTTACAACGAGCAGCTGTTGAACTTGCTAAACAATGGCGCGGCGATCGAATGCTTCGTAAACTTGAAGCGATGTTGCTCGTCATGGATGAAAATGAATTACTTCTTGTATCTGGTACAGGAGAAGTAATTGAACCTGATGACGGCGTACTTGCAATTGGTTCGGGTGGAAATTTTGCGCTAGCAGCGGGTCGCGCACTGAAGAAATATAGTGGCGACTCATTAACTGCAGAAGAAATTGCAAAAGCTGCACTTGAAACGGCGTCTGAAATATGTGTCTTTACGAATGATCACATTATTGTGGAGGTACTCTAATGGCAAACAGTAAGGAATTAACACCAAAAGAAATTACAGCGCATTTAGATCGTTATATTATTGGGCAAAAAAATGCAAAAAGAGCTGTTGCGGTGGCAATTCGCAATCGATATAGAAGAAGCCTGTTGACAGATGAAGAAAAAAGCGAAATTATCCCGAAAAATATTTTGATGATTGGTCCAACTGGTGTCGGTAAAACAGAAATCGCTCGAAGAATTGCAAAGCTTGTCAACGCGCCGTTTCTGAAAGTGGAAGCGACGAAGTTTACAGAAGTAGGCTATGTCGGCCGCGATGTTGAATCGATGGTAAGAGATTTAACAGAGGTAGGCGTTCGTATTATTCGTGCTGAGAAGCGTGAAGAGGTACGTGAGCAAGCAACAAAATTAGCGAATGAACGATTGGTTAAATTAATCGCACCGAAAAAGAAAAAAGAAAATAGCGGTCAAAACCCATTTGAAATGCTCTTCGGCCAAAAGCAAGAAGAGGAAGAAACAGATTTTGTAGAAGAAGCTGAAGTAAAGAAAAAACGTTCTGATATCGCAAGCAGTTTACAAGCTGGTGAACTTGAAAATGAAGAAGTGACTATTGAAGTAACGGAGCAACAACCATCACTTATGGATGCTTTTCAAGGTTCTGGTATGGAACAAATGGGCGCGAATATGCAAGATGCTCTTTCTTCTCTAATGCCCAAGAAGAAGTCGAAGCGTAAAATGAAAGTAAAAGAAGCACGTATTGTTTTAGAAGCAGAAGAAGCGGATAAACTGATTGACCATGATGAAATTGCGAGACGCGCAATTGAGCTTACAGAACAATCGGGTATCATTTTTCTAGATGAAATGGACAAGATCGCACGCAGTGAAGGAAGTGGCTCTTCAGCAGACGTATCACGTGAAGGGGTACAACGTGATATTTTACCGATAGTTGAAGGTTCAACGGTTTCTACAAAATATGGTGCCGTGAAGACTGACTTTATTCTCTTTATTGCTGCGGGTGCTTTTCATATTGCAAAACCATCTGACATTATCCCAGAGTTACAAGGGCGATTCCCAATTCGGGTTGAACTTGATAAACTGTCGAAAGATGATTTTGAACGAATTTTAAAAGAACCAGATTTCTCTCTTATTCGACAATATGAAAAGTTATTGAACACAGAGGGGATTGTCTTAGACTTCACTGATGATTCAATCGCGAAGATTGCAGAAATTGCCTTTGAAGTGAATGACAATACTGAAAATATAGGTGCGCGTCGACTGCATACAATCTTAGAAAAATTACTTGAAGAGTTGTCCTATGAAGCAGCAGACATTGGTCCAACAACCATTCAGATTACACCAGCATACGTAGAAGAAAAGTTAAAAACGATTGCAAAGAATAAGGATTTGTCACATTATATCCTTTAATGTAATCATATTAGTTTATTTAATGACTAGAAAGATTTAGAATATTGTATAAATAGGAAGTAACCATTTTGAGGAGGAAGAAGAAATGACATTATTAGTCAAAACACGTCAAATTAACGCAATGCTACAGAAATCAGGTGGCGAATCAGTAAACTTTAAAGAGATGTCTGAGAAGTTAAGCAATGTAATCGAGTCAAACGTATTTATCGTAAGTAGAAAAGGAAAGTTACTTGGTTTTGAAATACACCAACAAATCGAAAATGATCGTATGAAGCAAATGTTTGATACGCGTCAATTCCCAGAAGAATATACGCAGCGTTTATTCGACATTAGAGAAACGTCTTCAAACTTAGACATCGAGAGTGTCTATACAGCTTTCCCAGTAGAAAACAAAGACTTATTCAAAGAAGGACTTACGACAATTGTTCCGATTTTGGGTGGCGGCGAGCGTTTGGGTACACTGATCCTTGCGAGAATGAGTGATCAATTCCACGATGACGATCTAATTCTTGCTGAATATGGTGCAACAGTTGTAGGAATGGAAATTTTACGTGAGAAAACAGAAGTAATTGAAGTAGAGGCGCGTAGCAAAGCAGTTGTTCAAATGGCGATTAACTCACTGTCATATAGTGAGCATGAAGCAATTGAACATATCTTTAAAGAACTAGACGGTGAAGAAGGCTTGCTCGTTGCATCTAAAATTGCAGACCGTGTAGGGATTACACGTTCAGTAATCGTTAACGCATTGCGTAAACTTGAAAGTGCTGGTGTAATTGAATCTCGTTCACTAGGAATGAAAGGGACATATATTAAAGTACTCAATAACAAGTTCCTGACAGAACTAGACAAAGAAAAGTAAGCTATAAATCGAGCACCTCTTCATAAATTTGAAGAGGTGCTTTTTTTGACTGAAATTTTGTGTCATAATCATGTCGTAATGAATAGTGAGCCATTATTCATTAAAAATGTGTGTAAAATACTATACTAAACACATAATTTAAAAGATTCAGCCGCGCCAATGCTTTATAGGCTAAAAGGACAAGTTAGCTAGAATTCAAGGTTTTTGCTTTAATAATAAAATAACAAATATCTCCACAAAGTCGGGACTTAATGACCAAAGATATTTTTTCTTATAGGAGATTCAGTGTGTAGAAAGGCGTTTTAGTACTAACCTACAGTCCTAGCATTATTCGACAAAATAAGCTATAATACATTATATATGAAAACTAGAGAGTGAAAGTAAAGTTTGAAAAGGTATAGAGGGGTGGACGGTTATGAATCTTTTTGGTAATACAATAACTTCATTAGAAAGTGGACTCAATTATTCGACAACGAAAGGTCAAGTCATCTCGCAAAACGTGGCAAATGTCGATACGCCGAACTATAAAGCCAAGAGTGTGAATTTTAAAGATGTATTCGAAAATGCAAAGTCTAGTACGATGCATGCATATAAAACAAACAGTAAACATTTTGATTTTAAAGCGAGCAATCAACAATTAGGTGTTTATGAGCATTCGAATTTTCGCAATCGTCATGACGGAAATGGTGTGGATATGGATAAAGAACAAGCTGATCTTGCGACAAACCAAATTTATTATAATGCGCTTGTTGATCGCTTAAATGGAAAATTCAGTACACTGCAGAATGTTATAAAAGGAGGCCGTTAACATTGAGTATCTTTCAAGGGTTACACGCATCTGCCTCTGCTTTGACAACACAAAGATTACGCATGGATGTTATCTCTTCTAACATGGCAAATGTGGATACAACGCGAGCGAAAATGGTAGATGGAGAATGGCAACCTTATCGACGGAAAACTGTATCGCTTCAACCACAAGGTCAACAGTTCTCTTCATTTTTAGGCGTGGCGATGGGCAAGACATCCATTAATGCTGCTGGAGAAGGTGTCCGGGTTTCAAGAATTCAAGAAGATGTAAATACACCGTTTAAACCTATATTTGACCCAGAGCACCCTGATGCGGATGCAGAAGGTTATGTATACATGCCAAACGTAGATCCGCTCCGTGAAATGGTAGACCTTATGTCTGCAACGCGTTCATTTGAAGCGAATGTAACGGTCTTAAATGCCAATAAATCTATGCTTATGAAAGCTCTTGAAATCGGGAAGTAAATTTAGTTAGAAAGGAATTGTGACTATGATCCAATCAATTATGGCCTCATCCCCTATGGAAGCAATGCAAGCGGAAAGTGTAAAGTTAACGCCAACATCTGCTGAAGCACAACAGAGTTTTGGGAGTTATTTAAAAACGGCAATCGCTGATACAAACGAAGCACAGGTCCAGTCTGACGTGATGACCCAAAAGCTCATTATGGGTGAAAACGTGGAATTACACGAAGTGATGATTGCTGCACAAAAAGCGGCGATTTCTTTGAACGCGACAATGGAAATCAGAAATAAAGTTGTGGAAGCTTATCAGGAAATCATTCGAATGCCTGTTTAAAGTTTCTAAATAGTCCATCCTTTGCTTGACTAAGTCGAGGGATGGACATTGTTTATCAGACTTGTAAGGTGCTAGTGGTTAAAGGGGTAACATATTCAATCTGTCTTAGTTACTTGTTTAACCCTTACCTATTCGTCTTAGTATGATTTCACTAACTCAGAGTTTAACGCTTTGAAATAAAACTAATAACTTGAACGACGTTAGCTGACCGGGGGATTACGATGAATGAAAGATTTGCGAAAATCAAAACTGACATAACGCAGTTTTGGTCGAGTCGCTCTAAAAAACAAAAAATCACATATGGTGCATCTTTTGCAGCAGTAATTATACTTGCAGCAACATTGACTTTCTTCTTATCAAGAACAGAGTATGTTCCGCTTTATCAAGACGTCTCAGTTGCAGAAAATGGTCGTATTAAAGAACAGTTAGATGCACAGGGTGTCCAGTATAAAATTGCACCAGGCGGTAGTCCGATTCTCGTGCCGAAGAAACAAGTGGATGAATTACTCGTTTCTCTCGCAGCGGAAGGATTTCCACATTCTGGATCGATTGGCTATTCGTTTTTCGCGGACAACGCTGGTTTTGGCATGACCGATAATGAATTCAACGTTATGAAGCTTGCTGCCATGCAAACAGAACTTGAAAACTTATTAAAAGGAATTGACGGCATTAAAGATGCAAATGTACTGCTCACGCTACCGAGTGAAAATGTGTTTCTTAACAATGACACAGAAAGAGCAACGGCATCTATTATGCTTAATACGGCTCCAGGACATACATTTACAGAAGGACAGACGACTGCACTTTATAACTTAGTATCCAAAAGTATGCCGAACCTAGCGGTAGAAGACATTGAAATTAAAAACCAATATTTAGAGTACTTCGATATAGCAGATAGTGATAGTCAGTACGGTCCGTCAATAAACGATCAAATGGGTGTTAAGAAAACAATTGAGCGTGACTTGCAACGTCAAGTACAAATGATGTTAGGCACAATGATGGGACAAGACAAAGTCGTTGTTTCCGTAACGACAGATATCGATTTCAAACTTGAAAACAGAGAAGAAAACCTCGTCACCCCTGTTGATGAGGAGAGTATGGAAGGCATTGCGCTTAGTGTGCAACGCTTAACAGAATCATTTACAGGAAAAGGCGCAGGCGTTGGCGGCGTTCCGATGGCAGAGGAAGACACTGATAACCTATTGAATGGAGAATTCGGTGTTTCTGATGGAGATTATGAAAAAATCGAAGAAACGATTAACAATGAAGTGAATCGAATTCGTCGGGATATCGTTGAAAGTCCTTATAAAATACGAGACATTGGTATTCAAGTGATGGTGGAACCACCTGTAGCGGATGATATTACATCGATGCCGACAGAGTTGGAAGATGATATCGAGCAAATCTTAACGACAATTATTCGAACGTCTATAGACAAAGAAGCAGCTGGAGAACTTACAGCGCTTGACTTAACCGAGAAAATCGCAGTATCTGTACAACCTTTCAATGGTAAAAGTGTTGATGTTGGTGCAACGAAATCTATCATTCCTTGGTGGGTTTACGTAGTAGGCGGAGCGCTGTTGTTAATTATCGCTGTGCTTGTGTTTATGTTTATTCGTAACCGTCGTGCAGATGAAGAAGCGCTTGAGGAAGAGGTTATCGAAGAGCAAGAAGTTGTCTTCAACGTAGAGGATGTAAACGAAGAACAAGAAACTGAAGGCACGCTACGAAGAAAGCAATTGGAGAAGATGGCAAAAGAAAAGCCAGAAGAATTTGCGAAGCTGTTACGTACTTGGATAGCCGAAGATTAATGGGAGGGATTGACGTTGGTTAAAAAGGACAAAGGTATGACGGGAAAACAAAAAGCGGCTCTCTTGCTCATTTCTCTCGGCCCAGAAGTTGCGGCTGCAGTATACCAAAACTTAAATGAAGATGAAGTGGAACGTTTAACGCTTGAAATTTCTAGTGTTAAAAAAGTGGAAGCTTCCGTTAAAGAAGAAATTATAGAAGAGTTTCACAATATCGCCATTGCACAAGATTATATTTCACAAGGCGGAATTGGTTATGCAAAAACAGTACTGGAAAAAGCACTTGGGAAAGAACATGCACAAGCCGTTATCAATCGGTTAACTTCTTCCTTACAAGTGCGTCCATTTGACTTTGCGAGAAGAGCAGACCCTGGACAGTTGCTAAACTTTATCCAAAATGAACATCCGCAAACGATCGCGCTTATTTTATCTTACTTAGAAGCGCAGCAAGCTGGGATTATCTTGTCATCTCTTCCACAAGAAGTGCAAGCAGATATTGCGAGACGTATTGCAACGATGGACTCGACTTCACCAGAGGTCATTAGTGAAATCGAAGCCGTACTAGAAAGAAAGCTATCGTCAACAGTGATGCAAGACTTCTCAGAAGCTGGTGGCGTTGATGCGGTTGTTGAAGTGCTTAACGGCGTCGACAGGTCAACAGAGAAAACGATTTTGGATGCACTGGAAATCCAAGATCCAGAACTTGCAGAAGAAATCAGAAAAAGAATGTTCGTATTCGAAGACATTGTTACACTCGACAATCGTTCAATTCAACGTATTATTCGCGATTGTGAAAACGAAGACCTTATTCTCTCGCTTAAAGTTTCAAGCGAAGAAGTACAAGAGGTGCTCTATACAAATATGTCCGCAAGAATGGCAGAGTCGTTTAGAGAAGAAATTGAAATCATGGGCCCTGTTCGCTTACGTGATGTAGAGGAAGGACAATCTCGTATCGTAGCGATTATAAGAAGACTTGAAGATGCTGGTGAAATTATTATCGCTCGTGGTGGAGGGGACGACATCATTGTCTAATATCTTTAAATCACGACAATCCAATCAACCAGAAGTCGAGAAAAGAAGTATTTCAATTCGAAACTTACAACCAATAGAAGAAATTAGTGAAACTGAAACATTATCGATGGAATCAGTGCTGCAAGAACGAGATCGACTTTTTGCTATAGAACGTCGAGCAATCGAAGAAGAAAGACGCCAAATTGACGATATGAGAAGAGTTGCAGCTGAAGATATCGGTGCGATGCAAACGGCTTGGACAGAAGAAAAGCAGAGATTGCAACAAGAAGCGTATGAAGAGGCGTTTCAAATTGGCTTTTCAGAAGGCCGAGAAAAAGCACTCGGAGAAATGAAAGAATCGATTGAACAAGCAACTGAAATTACAAAACAATCCGCACAGAACGCCGAACAGTATCAAACGAGCCAAGAGCGTGTCATTCTTGAAATCGCGATGATGGCTAGTGAACGTATTATTGGGACTGTATTAAACGACGATGAAGAGAAGTTTCTAGATGTAGTGAGAAAAGCGCTCAAAGAAGTACGGGAAATGAAAGAGATTAAAATGTATGTCTCACTCGACTATTACCCACTGGTTTCAGATAATCGGAGCGAACTCGCGTCGATTTTCCCACCAGAAGTACCGTTTCTTATTTTCCCAAATGAAGACTTTGAATCGACCGAATGCTATATCGAAACAAATCATGGGCGAATCGTCGTCAGCATTGACGAACAACTTAAACATTTACGAGAGCAACTGATTGAAGTACTAGAAAGTAGGGATTGACGATGAAAAAAGCGGAAGAACTGACCGAATTTATTCCGGAAATAAATACGTTTAAAAAGTTCGGCCGAGTTGTCCGTGTCGTTGGTCTAATGATTGAGTCGCTAGGCCCTGAAAGTTCAATTGGAGACGTTTGTCATATTCATTTAGTGAATACAGCAAAAGATAGTTCTATTATTATGGCTGAAGTTGTTGGGTTTAGAGAAGAAATTGTCATTTTAATGCCTTACACGGACATACGTGAAATTTCAAGTGGATGTTTGGTGGAAGGCATCGGGAAACCGCTAGAAGTGAAAGTCGGAATGGATTTAATCGGCAAAGTGCTTGACTCGTTGGGGAACCCGCTAGACAACAGTCCTTTGCCGAGAGGTTTGGCGACTGTACGTACCGATCAGTCTCCCCCAAATGCTCTGACAAGACCGCCGATTGATGAAAGTTTACCAGTAGGGGTTAAAGCAATTGACGGAATGTTGACTGTAGGAAACGGTCAACGTGTCGGCATATTTGCAGGGTCTGGTGTTGGGAAGAGTACACTGCTTGGCATGATTGCGCGTAATACGAAAGCTGATATTAACATCATCGCCTTAATCGGAGAGCGGGGACGTGAGGTTCGTGAATTCGTCGAACGAGATTTAGGTCCTGAAGGCTTGAAGCGGTCAATCGTTATTGCCGCCACATCCGATCAACCAGCGCTAATGAGAATTAAAGGGGCCTTTACAGCGACCGCAATCGCGGAGTATTTCCGTGACAAGGGGATGAATGTCATGCTCATGATGGACTCTGTTACCCGTGTTGCGATGGCACAACGTGAAATTGGTTTAGCCGTAGGCGAACCTCCTGCAACAAGAGGGTATACGCCATCAGTCTTTGCGATATTGCCACAGCTACTAGAACGGA
>JARIDM010000052.1 GCA_029263945.1 Sporosarcina sp. | reverse complement strand
CCCAAACTTTCCAGCTTTAAGTGCTTTTCCAGCTGGAGTTACTGAGATAATTGCTAATCCTTTATCAAAAAATGAAGCATTCGGATCGACTACAGTTTTCACATCATCGAGGATGAGGAAATCGGCTGCACTTTTCATGAAACCAAACAATTTATTTGGCTTCTTTTTCTTCTTTTTCTGTTTCGGTTTCTCCATTCCCGTCGTTGTAGTCGAAGTAACTTTACTTGGCAAACTTCTACCGCCAGCTTTGAGAATTGCACTGCTACCAGACAACGATGCCCTACTTAGATTTGCATCATGAAGTGGAACCGATTGTGTAGCCATTCCCGGAAGTGAATAGTTACTTACCCCAGAGAGTGCAGTTGTTTCATTGCCATATTCAGTCGGATGTATCCCTGCATGTTCACTTGTTGAATCTGTACCAAGATGAGTTCCAGGCATCCCATCAATGTGGCTCCTGTTGCCAACACCCATCATCTCAGCCGTCCGATGTGCCAGATCTGTTTTCAATGTATTTTCCGCAGATAAAGTTGTCCAATGATCCCCCTTAAACTCAATGGTTGTCGTGCCGTCTGTAAACAAGCTTTCAATGTTCGCAAGCCAACTTTCCATCGTTGCTAAGTCAGTCTCAATCGGACTTAGCGCGGCTGTCTGTGTAGCGTCAAATTCTTGTAAATCGGTAACGGTATTGTTTCTTTTAACTTTAGCACGCTGAACACCTTCGTGCACGTCGCTGTCATCCAGGTGTGGCAGTCCAATAATATCTGCCACTTGGTCCATTATGCTGTTCGCTTCATCTGTAAGACTTTCAGTAATTTGTGCGATATGGGTCAATCCTTGTTCGATTTCACCCTCTAAATAACTTTCACGAATAAAACCCGATGGATCTGGTTCTAGCGCATCTAAGGCAGCATCCATTCTTTCTAATACTGAGATAAACCGACTTTGAAATGTTGAGAAGAACTGTAGAAACGGAAGATGACATGCTTCATAAAATGAACGAATCGCATTTCCGCCTTCTCCTTTTAAAGAATCTTCTAGTGCGACAAGTTTTTTAATCGATTGTTCAATCATTTGCATCTCAGTGCCCAAACGATTTAGCATCGTAATATTCTGTCGAAGCCCATCATGAAGGGGCCCTACATCCAAGACCTTCATCGCATCACCCTCTAGTTTTTAAATTCTATTTAAATATTCCATATAATAGATAAATAACACTACCTATCTATGATGTCAAAGGAACTTAAATCTGGTAAGATACAGAACTAGTTAATTTAACCTAGGATTAACAAACAGTTTTCCTCTATACGGTTGTTCGTAAAGTGATTCGACATATTTATACTAGACGAAAGATATAGTATTTGGTTTTGTACACTTCATTTCGGCACTTTATGCTCAATTTCAGTCGAATTACTCGTAATTATTAATTTGAATCACGGTGCCAGGCACCCACATAATTCTGAATTGTGTTTGTACCTGGTACTAAATTTAATAGGGTTTTATTGCTACATCACCACAATATATAGTCGGGTTGAACCGTTCCCGAACAATATGTTGTGTCGCTGTCGCAGAATAAGGTCATTATGAAATTGACTCAAGTAATAAATCAATTCTATTTTAATCCTACTTTAATTTCACCGTCATGAAATATTTCAATAACATACCCTGAAGATGATGAGTATAGCCATGTATCAAAACTTACAGCAGTAACATCATCTATAACCTCAAATACTTTATCTAATGTAGAGTGCAGGATTGGTAACGTACCTTCGTCCCATATTACATAAATATTATTACTATATTCTTTTTTGGTTTTGTGTAAAAAAGAGATTATCTCATCTACTGTATTCACTTCTGCATGAGTAGACACTTCCCTCCACTTAATACGTCCCCACTCAGTGAATGGAAAAGAACTTTCAAAATCACTTAACACTTGCTCTCTTTTATGATCAGAAAAGAAAAGTACATCATCACCTAGTGCTTCAATACACTCATCAAATAAACTCATCAAAAAACTCCCCTTATCTATTCAACTGTTTTAATAATGATTTAAACGCGCTTTCGTTACCCTCAAAGGGGATTCTATAGTGAAAAACAGCAGACGCGATGACAATGAAAGATTGTTCTTGCGCTTGGTGTTATACGTTTTTATCAAGTGCATCATGTAATATATGATGAATGTCTTTCTTAATGTTATCTAAAGGCTCGTTAAATCTAACTCGTTCATCATAATCATTAGCCCAAATGAAAAAATCAGTTAAGCCTCCTCTTGGCGGAAACAACGATTCGTGCATTTGTCTAACTTCATAAATAGATGCTGTGTCATTTTCACTAGAAGAAATGCCTATCAAAAATTCAAGTATCTGCTTAACTTGTTGGATTTGAACATCTATTTCTCCTTTACCATACTTTTCAATGATTGCTAGCAATTCAAAGTACAGCTTTATTAATTTATCTGTATAATTTATCAGTTAAATCACCTCAGTTTCAATATGTTGCCAGCCAATAATCAATCCATTAATAACTTTGAGGAACTGCTATTTTCTTTGAACAATGGATGCATTAAAAAAAATATTGTAGTGGTTCTTCCTATTCAATTGTCACTTCCTCTTTTCTAACCTGTTAGATTTATTACTGGAATGTTTTCAAAATGGTCCTCAAAATCTCTTTTCTACTTGGCGTATGATGGGTTGTCATAGCGCCGTTATTATTAATTTGCAACCATTCATTTATAATAATTCACGGTGTATTTTTTCTGCTTGATGCATTTCACTTAATAAAGGGTTCTCATAATCATTGTAAGCATCCAAATAAGTTCTGACACCACCAATAACATTAATTTCTTTATGATCTTTAGGAGTCAATAGGATTTCCAAGGCATTTTCATATCTTTCATAGATGAGTTGTAAAACACCATTTTTTATATCTTGAGCATAATCATTTTCAAGATGGCTTAATACAATTCTTATTTGTGCAATTAATTCTTTTTTCTTATCCATTTTATCCTCCTCTTTCGTTCTTTTATCCAATTAAAAACTCATTAATTTTAGGTAGACGCGTAATATGATTCAATTGCGACTCGACGTAATTGCGTCCGGATTTTTTCGAGCCTGCTCGAAAAGCTCCCTACCTTTCAAAGCTTACTCACGACTGGCTTGAGTTGTGAACTATAGAAAAAAACAGCAAGTCCAGCAACAATGATCGATTGTCCTCGTACTTGCTGTTTTTCTTATAAACGCGATTAGCTGGCCCACAAAATGATTTGTCCAAACACGATGGACTTTAAGATGTTGGATAATGAACAAGATCATAAGGATAGTAAGGCGTATCTTTTAAACTGTGATCATCCAACTCAAGGATTTTGGCGATTGCACCACTTTCAAAGCTCCAGTAACCGTTATACGTTTCTTCCCTATTTTTATGAGACTCGTACCAGCCAGTATCCTTATGACCTTCATACCATCTCTTACTTAAGTATTCTTTTAAACGTTCGACTGCTTGGTCTTTATCGGCTGCTTTAATTACTGAATCTAAAAAGCCATAGGGCTGACTATAATAAAAAGCTGTTGTTTGAGCCGGTGATTCCGCTGCCTGCGTCCCGATTAAGAAGTTAATGAGTGGATCATCTAGATGGTCTCTTTTTATCAAGGCTTTTAATTTTTCCATTTGCTCCACTGGAATATCTAGCATAATTCCGATAGATACCATCCACAACATTTCTACGTAGCCATCCTCTTTTTTCCAAGCCTTTTCCATGATATGTATTACTTTTGGGAAGTAGATTTTCAATTCATCTAATGATGTATCTGACGAATACATTGCGACTAAAACATTAAAATGAAAGTTTTGTAGACTGTAATAAGTAGAAACTACAGCTTCATCTTCACCTCTAATGGCAATTACTTCTTTAATTGCCTGTTCAAATTTTGAAATTCTATTAAATTCAAATTCCAAATATCGTTTATAATATGTCAGACTCTTCATGGAATCTCTTATCATAGAAACCCTCCTTCCTCTGATCACATTCCCAGTCCTTAAAATTGTTGTTTTTAATCCTTTGCCGCTGAGTAGAAGGAATACTTATTATGCACGATGCGATAACCTAGCACAAAATG
>JARIDM010000030.1 GCA_029263945.1 Sporosarcina sp. | reverse complement strand
CATCAAACAAGTAAAAATACGCGTAAAACCATAGGCACTAGCCTTTTCCAGATAAGCAATCAGTTCTTTCTCTGTTCCATACTGAGGATAAATTGAAATACCCAATCTTCTCATTTAACTACACTCCTTATTAAAAAACTGTGGTAAATACGGTTTGTTTGCCTCCAGTAAGTCTTCTAAAAGTGCTTTCGCTACTTTACTAGAAGGCACAAATGGATTCATCGTTAATGCCAGTAATGCTTTTTCTTTACTACCTGTGACAGCTGCTTCTATTGTGAGCACTTCGAATGCTTTAATTTGTTGAATTAAACCATTTAACTCTGGAGGTAACGGTCCTATTCGAATTGGTTTTGCACCACTTTGATTGACAGTACACGTTACTTCTACAACAACATCATCTGGCAAATTTGAAATCGCACCATTATTCGGGACGTTTACTGTGTGTATGGCATCGTCATCGGACACAATCGAAGCAATTAAGGAGATGGCAGCTTCTGAATAAAGCGCACCGCCGCGTTCTTCAAGTTCTTTGGGCTTCTCCTTTAATGCAGGATTTTTATAAACCTCAAAAAGTGCGCGTTCAATTTCTTTCACCTGTTCAGCACGGGTACCGCCTTCAAGCGCAGCTTGTTTTTCTTCTACTAGCATTTCGTCCATCATGTAATAATAGCGGTGATAAGGACACGGCAAAGCTTTAAGTGCGAGTAAAAAATCTTTTTCCCAAGGTGCGTCATGAATATTACGCATATTCATATTGCGTCCCTCGGCAATGCCTTCTATAAGCGTTGGCATTTGGTCAACCCCATTTACAGTTACGTTCGTTGCGTAGACAAGATGATTTAATCCAGCAAAAGACATAGTCACTGCTTCCCGGTCGACAGCCAATATATTAGCTGTCATTTCTTTCATATTAATCGGCACGTTACAAAGTCCAATTGCTTTTACTGATGTGTATTTATGAACAGCTTCAGTTACCATGCCTGCAGGATTTGTGAAATTAATCAACCATGCATCACTTGCATAATTTTCGATTTCTTTACAAAGATCGAGAATAACTGGAATTGTTCGAAGGGCTTTCGCAAATCCTCCAGGCCCTACAGTTTCTTGACCGATGACATCGTATGTAAGTGGAATCCGTTCATCATTTGCTCTGGCATCTAACCCGCCCACTCTAAACTGTGTTAATACAAAGTCAGCATCTGTTATCGCTTCTATACGATTGAATGTAAGATCAACTTGAATCGACAGTTCACTTTTTTTAATCATGCGTTTGGCTAATGCACCGATAATTTCGAGCTTCTCTTTTCCAGATTCAATATCTACAAAAACAATTTTCTCTACATTAATTTGGTCTGCACGAAGAATGATTCCTTCAACTAGTTCTGGTGTATAGCTACTGCCACCACCGATTACAACAATCTTCATAGGTTTATCCTCCAATAAAATCCGTATTCAACCACTTCGGATAAAAAAAGGGAGAAACTCAGGTAAATAGAATTCTCCCTTTTAGTTGAGATGTTAAGATTGATTCACTTTTGCATAGACATCTACAAACTCAATTGCTAAGTCTTTGAACGTAATCGAGTTCATCAAGTGATCTTGTGCATGAATAAGAAGTAACGAAATTTCAATTTTCTCTCCTCGTACTTCCCCTTGTATTAAAGAGGTTTGCACATGATGCGCTTCTATTAGTTCTTGATTGGCTTGATTAATCAGTTCCTTTGCTTCTTCTTGTTGGTTTTCCTTTGCAGCCTGAATGGCTTCCACTGCATAACTTTTTGCATTTCCACTATGGAGTATGATTTGCATGATTTGTTCTTCTAATTTCATAATAATTCACTACTTCCCACTAGTTATTAATGTTTTTTCTTCTTGAGCGGATGACTCATCTCCTACAGCAAAAGTTTTCTCATTCGCTTCAGCTGCTAATTTTTGTGCAGCTATTTCTTCTTCATATTTTTTTATTTCAATTCTTTCTGCCATTTTAACAAATGGAATATACATTAGAATCGCAATGATTAAGTTTACAGTTGCGAGTGCGCCGCCTTTCCATGATCCTGTAGCTAAAAACCCGCCTATAATCGGAGGTGTTGTCCACGGTATAAAAGCAATCGTTTTCGGTACAATACCCGTTGCAATCATAACGTAACTAAAGATTGTCAAAATAACTGGCGTTAATATAAAAGGAATGATTAACAATGGGTTTAAAACCATCGGGAATCCAAACAAGACGGGTTCATTAATATTGAATAACCCGGGTGCCGCGCCCAAACCAGAAACCGTTCGATATTGCTTATGTTTTCGTCCTGCTATGAATACAGCAATGATCAAACCGAGTGTTGCACCCGTTCCGCCTAAATACATAAATGCGTCAAAGAATGGTTTTGTAACAATATAAGGAATTTCTGTACCAGCTGCTAGTGCTGCCGCATTCGCTTCAATTGCTGGTAAATAAACCGCTTGCATAAGGGGTTCCATAATATTGGCACCATGAAGTCCAAAGAACCACAATACGTGAACGATGATCGCAACAAACACAGCGGAATACCATGTATTTGCCATTTTAGAGACAGGTGCTTGTAGTGCGTTAAAGAAAGCTTCATGAATATCCGGCATACCCATAACGACCGTCAATACTTTAATGAGCCCAAAAATACTAATTGCAATCATCGCAGGAAATAAAGCAGCAAATGACTTTGAAACTGCAGGTGGAACACTTTCAGGCATTTTAATCATTAATCGTTTATTGCCTAGCAATCTCGTGAAAATCTCCGTAGAAATCAACGCAACAAAGATCGCGATAAATAAACCCTGTGCACCTACCCAACCAAATGGAATTCCCCAATCTGTAGCTGTTGGCTGCATGATCGTTATAAGGGAAGCCAATCCGACCACCCCAGCGGATAGCCCATCTTTGTTATATGATCTGGCCAATTGATAAGAAATGGTGAAGACGATCAGCAAGGAGACGATGGCAAATGTGCCGTTCCATAGCGCCCCTCCGAACCCTTTCCATGCATCGCTGCCAAAAATTGTTTCCATAAAACTTTGATACGCTTTTATGGGTAAGTTGTTTAATAATGTAGCAAATGAACCCAAAATCATGAGTGGCATAATTGTCACAAAACCATCTCGAATGGCAACCAAGTGTCGCTGTGCACCAATTCGCCCCGCAACTTCAATAAATTTATTCATATCGTTTCATCCTCCTCGTTTATAACTGCAGATTTAATAAGTTCGTTCAAGTGGGATTGTATATTTTCTTCTACCTACAATCCTCGGAAGCGTTTTCAATTCAAGTTAAATAATTGAGTACCTAAGTCGATTTCTTGATGACTCTCTACATAACTACAATTTCATTGCTGTTCAGAAGACGAAAGTAATGCTAACGCTCTTGTTAAAACAGCTTCTCCGTTCATTGTGCCGTAATCAATATTTTCAATCACTTCAACTGGGATTCCTTTCCCTTCCACTTTTTTCAACATTTTCTTTAATAAAAATCGGACTTGTGGACCCAGTAACATAACATCGACTTCATCTAAATACCTTCCTGACTCAGCTTCTGATACTGCAAATATTTTCACATCTAATTCCCTTGCCTCTGCAGCCTTTTCCATTTTCGATACGAGTAAACTCGTCGACATCCCTGCCGAACAAACCAACATAATTCTTTTCATCATTGATCCCCTCTTCTTTCTTTTTTAATGAGTCTATTAAGAGTTGTTAGACTTATTTTCTTGTTCACCTATATACTTGCAAGAACCATGCCAAACTTTTCACGCTACAAACACCATCAATTCAACATTTAGCTGTTTACACACAAAACCGCGAGTGTGTAACTCCTTACACACTCGCGGTTTCTTAATAGCCTCCATCGGTTTCAATTTCAGAATGACCACATGTTGCGACGATGACGCTATCTATTATTCTGGACCGGTTCAACCCGACGCTAGGTTAGGGTCGTTTCGCAATAAAACCTATTATGAAATAGATAGATGTATTTACACACGATTACGCACATTGGTTTTCAATAAACATTTGATAAATATGCATTAATTCACTTTCTTCAATGGAGATATCATATTCTTTTTCTAATTCATGAACAGTTGATTTAACAATTTCGAGATCAGTTCCATATTCATCTTGAAACGCTTGCATATTAGGAAATGGGCGGCTTGGTTGATTCAAGCGTATGTTTTCAACTAAAAAAGCTACATGCAAAATAATCCCCATGTCAACGCCAGCTTCTAGTGTAAGATTTAATTTTAGTTCGAGAGTTTTAATAAACGACCTAATTAGTTCTATTAACTTAGCTACGGAAGGAATCATTTTAAAGTGACTTTCTAAGGTCTTCACCATCTCACTGTATGGTTCATTTTCTCCAATTAACTGTTGTAATCTCATTAATGGTGCATCCTGAAAGATTTCCATCGGTGAAAAGTAAGGAATGTTCTTGTAGTCAATCTGAACAGTCCCTGCAATTGCCACGATATCGTATTGCTCAAGTAACTGGTCAAGCTTTTCAACAAAAGATTGTCGATGTAAAAATTGTAATGAAATGACTTCGATTTCTTTTCCATGAACAACTTCCAATAATTTCTCTTTAATTTTTCTAGCAACCCCTTCGCCTGTAAAACAAGCAGCAATGATTGCTTTTCCAATTGGCTTAGGACTAAATGACGGGACGCTAAACTGACTCTCAACCAATTGTCTACAGCTTTGATAGATATCCTCTAGTCCTCTTCCTAAAGATGCTTTGCGAACAGCTTCCATTACCACTGGTGTACTTGTCATTGTAATGGTTTTTGTCCGAATCCCAATCTCCTCTGTAATCATATGGCCAAAGGAAGACAACGACCCCATATCTACGAGAAACAATACACCTTTAGTAGGTTCCATCTCATGAATTGTACGTTTAACATGCGTATAAATTTCCCGCACTTCCATTGATAGTGGCATATCAAAAGCTTTTCCATGTCTTACACCCAATAACTCTTGGACGGTTAACAACATACTCGATGCAGTTGTATTCCCATGCATCATCACGATAACACCGACTTTATGCTCTTCTTTAGAAAGGCTTTCTTCAATATCTGCGACCAAAAACATCGCAATAAACCCAATCTCATCTAATGGAATTTCAACGCCTAATTCTTTTCCAATCATTTGCGCCACTTCTATAGACGCTTTAAATTCTTTTGGATATTCTTTATGAATCTCATTTAAATTAGGATGTGACACAATATTATTCTGCTTAATTCGTTCAACGGTCCCTTGTAAATGAAGTGCAAATGCAAACTTCATCTTTTTATCAAATGTCCGCTCAAGTTCGTGCTCCACGTATGCATAAACTTTGTCCGTCACACGCCAAATTTGTTCATTAACCATACCTTCTACACCGATTTGTGGTAAGTGGTCGATATACTCGCTAAAATGTTGATTGAAATCGACCAAGAGCTCATTTTGAATATCCAGCTCATTTTTGCCTTCTTTATATAATTCCCTTAACTTTTTCTCTATATTTTCATATAAGTTCGTTTCTTGGTCTTGATTGAATAATCGATGTCCATGTTCGTCATGCGAAAAAGTAAATACAGTTTGCTCGCCATCTAATAAACGATCCATCTTTTCCCTATATTGTTTCACATCTAGCAACCCTTTTTGGACGTGAATCGGAATGTCCTTTTGCTCGATTAACAACGTTGGGGTTTGTTTAGAAATATAGTGTAGAAATGTTTTTGCACAAGCAAGTTTCAAATCTCTTTGCAACTGACCTATATTTGCCGAGGTTCTATATAGTAAAAATGCTGTAAGGACACGTCTTTCAACATAAATGGTCTCATTTAAACGACCCGACTCTTGTACTAAGAAATGCTCGATCAGTTGGTAACGTTCCTCCAATTGCCGATCTTCTAATGATGGGAGCGTAATTGTCATCGGAATTCTTCGCGTAAAGGTTTCTAACAAATAAGATTCCGTTGACTCCGTTGTCGCCCCAATAATTTGAACTGAAGCACTTTTAATTTGTTCACTATCACCTAACCGTCTAAATTCCCCTTTATCTATAAATGTAAATAACATTTCTTGTCCTTCTGGTGGAAGTCTATGAATTTCATCTAAAAATAAAATCCCATGATCTGCTTTTTCAATTAAACCAGGACGATCTTCAGTAGCTCCTGTAAATGCGCCTCTTTTCAAACCAAAAATATGGGCAAAAAGAAGCTGTGGGTTTTGCGCATAATCTGCACAATTAAATTGAATAAAAGGCGCGTCTTCACTTATTCTTCCTGATTCCAAGGCGTACTGATACATACACTCCGCAAAAAATGATTTACCAGTTCCCGTTCTTCCTAAAATAAGCGTATGTAATCCCCGTGGTGGGTAATGGATAGCCGCTTGCGCTTGCTGCACAGCAATTTTCAGACTACCTTCTGTTCCAATTAAATTAGAAAAAACATCACTGGGTTGTTGTTCATTTTTTTCTGCAGGTAGGATTTCCTGATAATGATAAAGCATGGGTCGCCCATTAATTTTTTCAATCCGTCCTTCTCTATGAAGTTCATTTAAGTGTCGGCTGACATTTGAGCGTTCTAGTTTAAGCGCTTCAGCAACTTCGTTAGCGGAAACGTTACCTTTATGATTTTTGACAATGTTAAAAACATTTTCTTTGCGGTTCATATTTACCCTCCTGAAATAGCACCATAGCCATGAATGTCTAAATAACAAGTCACACGTACGTACCTATCTAATTATTCTCATAGTAGCATATCAATGTGTACTTTTATGCGGAATTTATGAAAACGCATAAATTTTAACCTGATGTAATGGTTGATGCATCTGATTTAAATTAATCTCGAAAAAATACTTTGACTCCTAGGTAAGTCAAGTGCACAAAATGTTTATACGACTTCTCTTATGTTAAACTACAGAAAACTACAGAAAGAAGGGATTTCATGAAAAACATTCAATTAGGTACAAGTGATTTAAGTGTTTCTACGGTAGCACTCGGCTGTATGAGAATGGGTGAACGCACTGAAAAAGAAGCTGCTGAGATCATACATAACGCGTTAGATCTCGGCGTCAATTTCTTTGACCATGCGGATATTTACGCTGGGGGCAAGTCAGAAGAAATCTTTGCCAATGCGGTGGAGATGAACCCAACGATTCGCGAGAAAATGCTTCTCCAAACAAAAGCAGGCATTCGAAAAGGTTATTTCGACTTTTCTAAAGAACATATTATCGGATCTGTAGACGCTAGTTTAAAACGTTTAAAAACAGAATATATTGATGTTTTTCTTTTACACCGACCAGATACACTTGTTGAACCTGAAGAGGTTGCAGAAGCTTTCTCTGCATTAAAGGAAAGTGGAAAAGTTAAACATTTTGGTGTGAGTAATCACACACCTATGCAAATTGAACTTTTAAAGAAGTACGTAGAACAAGACCTTATCACCAATCAGCTTCAATTTAGTGTCATGCACACCCCTATGGTAGATGCTGGAATTCAAATGAACACAAGATTTGAAAATGCCATTGACCGAGACGGTGCCGTGCTCGATTACAGCCGATTAAATGACATGACAATCCAAGCATGGTCACCTTTCCAGTACGGATTCTTTGAAGGCGTTTTTGTAGATCACGAAAAATTCCCAGAGCTAAATGCAAAACTTCAAGAGATTGGCGAAAAACACAATGTAGACAAATCAACGATTGCAGTCGCCTGGATTTTACGTCACCCAGCAAAAATGCAAGCCATAGTGGGCACGATGAATACAGCGCGTCTTCAAAACATCTCGAAAGCAGCAGACATTACGCTCACACGAGAAGAGTGGTACGAAATTTACCGTGTGGCAGGAAATGTACTCCCATAAAAATAAGCACCTTTCAGGCGTTAGTGAACCGTTCACTAACGTCTTTTTGTTGTTTTTGATTTAATGTCGATGCGAATTATGAGCTAGACGCCCATAAAATGAAAATTTCGCCCAAATATCGAAAAAATCGCCCAAATATCACGAAATTCGCCCAATAAACAAAATAAACGCCCAATAAACTTAAAAATCGCCCAAATAAAAATGCCTCACAAGTAAAAACGACCCTTCCTACTAGAAGTTTAGTAGAGAGGGTCGGTTTCTTCACTATTTTTTCAAAAAGACGTCTTCTACAAAGGAAATAAGATGGGAATGACGATGAGCATGACAACAAACATAATGACTTGCAGCGGGACCCCTACTTTTAGAAAATCAAAGAAGCGGTAGTTCCCAGCTGTCATCACAAGCGCATTCGTAGGCGAAGAGACTGGTGTTGCAAAAGACATACTCGCGCCGACAGCAACTGCAATTAAAAAGGTGTACGGACTCGCATCCATACTTAACGCAGCATTCATCGCAATCGGTGCAAACAACACAGCGGTTGCCGTATTACTAATAAATTGACCAAATAACATGGTGAGGAAATAAATTCCGCCGAATACACCAATCGCACCCAATCCGCCAAGTACATTAATAATGCCATCTGATAACAAGAGCATTCCACCAGTCTTATCTAATGCAGTGGCCATTGGAAGCATCGCTGCAATTAACACGATACTCTGCCAATTTATTTTACTATACGCATCATCCATATTCCGCACACAACCAGTTATAACCATCAAGACAGCGCCCATTGATACAGATACAACTGGAGGAAAAAGCTCTAAAATCATTGAAACGACCATCAGCAACATAATCCCACCAGCAATCGGCGCTTTTCCACTTGCTCTTGCCATACTTGCATGCTCTTTAGGTTGACCAATGACGACAACATCACTTGTTTCCTTAGATAACATATCAATGTTATCCCATTCACCTTGAACAAGAAGTGCATCGCCAAAGCGCAATCGCTCATTGGACATATCTCTCACAACATAAAACCCACTACGATTCACACCAAGAATATTCAAATCATATTTTTCGCGGAAACTAATGCTACTAATCGTCTCATTGATAAAACTAGAATGAGGCGTTAACAAAACTTCTGCGATTCCCAGTTGTTTAGAGATAAGACCATCTGGATCTGATGCTCTTTCGTCAATTTCCAAGCCGAAATCAGCAACCAGTTCCTCTAAATCATTGGTAGCACCTTGTATATGTAAAATATCTTTTTCTTGTATAACACTGTTCGGTCCTGCCATTTCCTGATAAGTCATTGGAAGTAAATGAATTCCTTCCTTAGTTTTCCTTTCAATTTTTAAAATACATAATTGATAAATGCTCGGTATATCTAAGTCTGAAAGAGGTTTGCCATTCATACTTGAATCTTCTGGAACACTGACCGTAAATAAATTTCCCCCTAGTAAATAATCAGAGGCAAGCTGTTTGGGTGAAAGACGATGTTCTCCACTCGATTCTCTTCTTTTCTCATCATTGGGTAATAAAATATTTCGTACAAGATACAAATAAATAATGCCGACCACTACGCCTATTATCCCGATCGGTGTAATTTCAAAAAAACCTAGTTTGTCAAATCCACTATCCGTTAATTGTTGGCTAATGATTAGGTTCGTCGGCGAGGCAATTAACGTTA